>NZ_JBFBVU010000019.1:0-79267 GCF_040689105.1 Meridianimarinicoccus marinus | reverse complement strand
GGATCGTCGTCCCCGTTGGGCGCCCCGTTGACCTTCGGCTGGAAGCTCTTCATCGAGGCCCAGGCCTTCACCAGCGTACCGTCATCCGCAACGCCCAAAGCGAGCAATCCGTGGTGGCGCATTTTCGAACTTCCGATGCGGTGTGGCCACAATCGAGACATTTCGCGCGAATTGCCCTCAGCCCAACATCGTAACCGCAATCCAACCATTCATCGGCTGGAATAGTGCGGGCGTCGCGGCCGATGAGTTGGCTGCCGTCAGCCGCGTAGGGCGAAGGTTCCAAAAGCCGGTTCTTCGGGGCGCTCATGCTGCGTCCTCCCCGTCGCGGTCGGACTCTACCAAGTGATCCTGCCACGAGTTGGCGCCACGATTCTCCCCCTGTTTTCACTCGCTGTTAACCCGCCCTGATGCCCCCTGTCGGCATGGTGCGCGTGACTTTCCTTTGCCTTGTGCTGTGGACCGGATGTGCCGGGGCAGCGCCCTTGCGTGTGGCGATCTACACCGCCGAGTTGGATCGCGACGGGCCGGGGCTATTGCTGCGTGACATTCGAAAGGACGACGCGCAGGTTCTGGCGGTGGCGCGCGTCATTGCGGCGGCGGATCCTGATGTGATCCTGCTGACGCGTTTCGACTGGGATCTGGAAGGGCGGGCGCTGGCGGCCTTTGCCGGGGTTCTGGCACAATCGGGGGCGTCCTATCCGCACCGGTTTGCGCCGCGCCCGAACACCGGTTGGCTGTCAGGCGCGGATCTGAACGGCGATGGGCGGCTGCGGCTGCCCGAGGACGGGCAAGGCTGGGGGCGCTTTTCCGGTCATAACGGGATGGCGATCCTGTCAAAATGGCCGATCCGGACCGACGCGAGCCGCGATTTTTCCGGGCTGCTCTGGGCCGATCTGCCGGGCGCGCAATTGCCGGTAACCTTCAAGGGCACGCCGGTTCTGTCGCCAGAAGCGCAAGCCACGCAGCGGTTGTCCACCACCGGGCATTGGGCCGTGCCGGTGGACACGCCGGACGGGCCGGTGACCCTGCTGGTCTGGCACGCCACGCCGCCGGTGTTCGACGGACCCGAGGATCGCAATGGCCTGCGCAACCGCGATGAAGCCCGGTTCTGGCCCCTGCTGATCGAAGGGCGGATTGACGGAGAACCGCCGCCGGACACGCCCTTTGTCCTGCTGGGCAATGCCAATCTGGACCCGCAGGCTGGCGACGGGCGTCGCGCCGCGATGGCCGAATTGCTGGCACATCCGGCGCTGCAAGACCCGCGTCCCACCAGCGCAGGCGGCGCCGCGGAAGGCCGGGCCACCGATACGGTGGCCTGGGATCAGGCGGGAGAGCCCGGCAACATGCGTGTCGACTATGTGTTGCCGCAAGCCGGGCTTGAGGTGTCCGGGGCGGGCGTGCTTTGGCCCGCGCCCGGCGACCCGGCCCGCGACTTGCTGGGCCATGACGGGCGCGGGGCCAGCCGGCATCGGCTGGTCTGGGTCGACCTGATGCTGCGGGGCGGATCCTGACACCAACCTTGCCGCACCGGTCCGGTTTTTCACCTGAGCAGGTGTCGGACAGAAGTGCATGCCGCGCGCCACCTTGACCCTTCCCCGAGGGCGGGCTACGCCCCCGCGCAAGTCTTTCAAGGAGATGCCCCCATGACGAACCCCTCCCTGCTCATCCTGCCCGGCGACGGGATCGGTCCGGAAGTGATGGCCGAGGTCCGCCGCGTCATCGACTGGTTCG
Source organism: Meridianimarinicoccus marinus (assembly GCF_040689105.1). NCBI lineage: Bacteria > Pseudomonadati > Pseudomonadota > Alphaproteobacteria > Rhodobacterales > Paracoccaceae > Meridianimarinicoccus > Meridianimarinicoccus marinus. The sequence goes on along the minus strand of NZ_JBFBVU010000019.1, from coordinate 77,536 downwards.
GTGACAAGCGCGGCCTGACCATCGACGTGTCCGAGGATCTGGTGGGCGGGGCGGCCTATGACGCGCATGGCGTGCCGCTGACCGACGAAACCATGGAGAAGGCTCAATCGGTCGACGCGGTGCTGCTGGGCGCCGTCGGCGGTCCCAAGTACGACGACCTGGATTTCAGCGTGAAGCCCGAACGCGGCCTGCTGCGCCTGCGCAAGGAAATGGACCTGTTCGCCAACCTGCGCCCGGCCCAGTGCTTTGACGCATTGGCCGATTTCTCTTCGCTGAAGAAGGACGTGGTCGCCGGTCTGGATATCATGATCGTGCGCGAACTGACCTCGGGCATCTACTTCGGCGAGCCGCGCGGCATCTTCACCGAAGGCAACGAGCGTGTGGGCATCAACACCCAACGCTACACCGAGAGCGAGATCGACCGGGTCGCGCGCAACGCCTTCGAACTGGCCATGAAGCGCAGCAAGAAGCTGTGCTCGATGGAAAAGGCCAATGTGATGGAATCGGGCATCCTGTGGCGCGAAGTCGTCACCAAGGTGGGCGAGGATTATCCCGAGGTCGAGCTGTCGCACATGTACGCCGATGCCGGTGCCATGCAGCTGTGCCGCTGGCCCAAGCAGTTCGATGTGATCGTCACCGACAACCTGTTCGGCGACCTGCTGTCGGATGCCGCCGCGATGCTGACCGGCTCGCTGGGAATGCTGCCTTCGGCCAGCCTTGGCGCGCCGATGGCCAATGGCCGCCCCAAGGCGATGTACGAACCGGTGCACGGCTCGGCCCCCGACATTGCCGGTCAAGGCAAGGCCAACCCCATCGCCTGCGTGCTGAGCTTTGCCATGGCACTGCGCTACAGCTTCGATCAGGGGGCCGAGGCCGACCGCCTGGAGGCCGCCATCGAGCAGGTGCTGGCCGACGGCGTGCGCACCGCCGATCTGCTGGGCGAGGAAGGCGTGACGCCGGTCACCACCAGCGAGATGGGCAGCGCCATTCTGGCCGCACTGGACGCATCGCTTTGAATTTGTAAATTCCGTTTCAAAATTCCCCAAAAGTGCCGAAGTAAAATTCCCCACCTTCCGGTCTCTGTGATCAGCCGGCAGTGTTGATCTGCTTTTCCCTTTTCGGTGGCCGGCCCCGCCGTTTCGGGGCGGGCGGTGGCGGGATCGGAGTGTTGGCGCGGATGTGCTTGGGAATGAGATCGGCGTGCGCGCGCAGGCGATAGCTGGCGCCTTCGATCTGGACGACAACGGTATGGTGCAGCAGCCGGTCTAAAAAGAGCAGTGGCGACGACGGGATCGCAGAAGACTTCGCCCCATTCGGCGAAGCCGCGGTTAGACCTGAGGATCATGGCGCCTTTTTAGTAGCGCGCGTTCACGAGTTGGAAGAACAGGTGCGCGCCGCCCCGGGGGATGGGCAGGTAACCGATCTCATCGACGATCAGCAACGAGGCGCGCGCGTAAAACCTGATTATCTCGACCAGACGGCCTTCGCGTTCGGCCTTGGACAGCGCCTCGACCAGTTCAGCCAGGGTTGCCCGGTAAACGCTCTTGCCCCTCTTGACCGCGGCCACCCGAGCGCCGTGGCCAGATGGCTCTTGCCTGTGCCCGGCGGGCCGAGGCAGTGAACCACCTCGGCGCGGGTGACGAAGTCCAGCTGCGCCAATGCCATGATCCGATCCCGGTCCAGCGAGGGCTGAAAGTTGAAGTCAAGGCTTTCGAGCGGTTTCGGCGGCTTCAGCCGAGCCGTTGTCAGCGCGACCCCGACGCGACGATCCTCGCGGCAGTTGAGCTCTTCCGAGAGCAAGCCGTCGATGGCCTCGATGGCACCGATCTCTCCCTTCTCGAGGCGCTGAACGGTGTGATCCAGCATCCCCAGCGCACGCGGCATCCTGATGCGCGGGTTGGCAATCCGGGTGCACCAGGCTTCGAACTGCGCATTCAGATCGTCCGGATTCCGGAACGTCCGGCCAAGGCAGACGTCCTGCCGGATTTACCGGAACGGGCGCTCCACTTTGCCCTTCGTCTTGGCCCGGTACGGCTGACAGGCGTGCGGCGCGGAATCGTAATGGGCGAGAAGCGAGACGAGCGAGGCATTGTAGGTCACAACCCCGTCCGTGCCCTCCCCGTTCAGCGCTGTCTGCATCCGGTCATACAGGACCTCCTCCGGTGCACCGCCCAGGGCGTCGAAAGCCGCAACATGGCAGCGCATCACCGTCTGCAGGTTCTGGCTGGCGCAGAAGCGGCCCCAGAGCCAGCGCGAATGTCCCAGCACCATCGAGAACAGCCAGACCTTGCGGACAACGCCCGGCTCATCTGTGAACTCAACGGCAAACTCGGCAAAATCCACCTGCGCTTGCTTGCCGGGAGGTGTCTTGAACCGCCGCTCGAACTGTGCCTGCTTGGCAGGCGCACCTTGTGGACAAAGTCCTTCACCGACGTATACCCGCCCTGGTACCCACGCTCCCGGATCTCGCGCAACAGGCGCTTCGCCGTCTGGTCAGGAAAGGTACAAAGCCGCTCGCGCAGATATTGCTCAAACGGATCAATGACCCGGTCGCGTGGCGCCCGCAGCGAATAAACCGGCGCCTCAAGCCCGCGCGCCAGATATTTTCTCACAGTCTTCCGGTCGAGGCCCGTCTGCCGCGCAATCGCACTGACGCCGAGCCCCTGTCTCTTCAAATCCTAGATCAAAACGATCTCTCCCGGTCTTACCAACCCGAAGCCTCTCTCCTTCTTTTTGAGGCCCGAGCTTAGCCGCCCGCGTCCAGTTCGATTTTCGAATACTTGAGGTTCGAAAATCGCCCTGAACGCTCCCAACCGGGGAATTTTCAAACGGCGCTTTTGGAGCGATTATATCCGGCAGTTACAAAATTTACGCGGCGCGGGTTCTTGATCCGCGCCGTTGACAGCGCTAACGCTTGGGGTGCCCCCGCATAGGATGCCCCGACATGCTCCGTTCCCTGTCTGCCAACGCGCAAGGTGCCGTTATTGCGCTTGCGGCGTTTGCCGTATTTTCCGTTCACGACGTGCTGGTCAAGCTGCTGGGTGGCACCTATGCGCCTGTTCAGGTGCTGTTTTTCACGGTGCTGTTCAGCTTTCCCCTGTTCACGCTGGTGCTGATCCAGAAACAGCGCAGCGGATCCCTGCGCCCGCACAGGCCGTTGTGGACCGGGCTGCGGACGGTCAGCGTGGCCATCACCGGCCTGTCGGCCTTCACCGCCTTTTCCTTGCTACCCCTGACCCAGGTCTACGCGATCCTGTTCGCGATGCCCTTGCTGATCACCCTGATGTCGATCCCGATGCTGGGCGAGAGGGTCGGCATCCATCGCGGCGCGGCCGTTCTGGTCGGCCTGTGCGGGGTTCTGATCGTGCTGCGTCCGGGGGCAGAGCCTCTGTCGCTGGGCCATTTCGCGGCGCTGATGGCGGCGCTTTGCGGCTCCTTCGCCTCGGTGATCGTGCGCAAGATCGGCCATGAGGAACGCAGCGCGGTGCTGCTGCTGTACCCGCTGCTGACCAATCTGGTGGTGATGGGGCTGGCACTGCCGTTCTACTATACGCCGATGCCGGTGGCGGACCTTGGCGTTCTGGCGGCCATCGCGGCGCTGTCGCTGACCGGCACAGGGTTGATGATCCTGGCCTATCGCACCGGCGAGGCCGCCGTGGTGGCCCCGATGCAGTATTCCCAGATCGTGCTTGCGACGCTGTTTGGTTGGGCCCTGTTCAGCGAAACCCCGGATCTGGGCACCATCATCGGCGCCTCGATCGTGATCGCCTCGGGCGCCTATGTGGTCTGGCGTGAAAGCGGTGTGCGCGACGACGGCAACCAGCCCGTGCTGCGCACAAGGTCGCGCGTGGAAACCGGCGCGGCACCCCGTGTCAGCGCGTTGATGAACGACCGGCGAAATCCCGAGGATTGAGCGAATTCCTGTCGCTTCCCCCCTTGCAATGCTTGGTCAAAGTCAATATTGCCGCCGCTACACGGTCGGAGTGTAGCTCAGCCTGGTAGAGCACTGTCTTCGGGAGGCAGGGGTCGGAGGTTCGAATCCTCTCACTCCGACCAGTGAATTCCAGCCACCCAAAGACGGGCGCGCTGGGATGAGCGGCGGTTCCGCCCTTTCCCCTGAGATCGACAAGCAATCGAATCGCACCTGAAAAAATGGGTCGGGCCAACCGAGCTAACGGTGTCCGTCATGGACGATCTCCGACCCAGAAATTCTTTAGGCCCCGGTGACGATCACCCGGCTATTGGGGCGCAGCCGGGTCAGCAGCCAGCGCAGGTCGTCGCGCGCGAAAGCCACGCAGCCCTCGGTCGGATGGCGCGGCTTGCGCCACTGGTGCAGGAAGATCGCCGAGCCGCGCCCCGGCGTCACCTCGGGCAAGTTCCAGTCGGTCAGCAGCACCGCGTCATACAGCGGATCGGCGCGGCGCAGGCATTCGTGGCTGGGGGCGTAGGGAACGCAGACCAGCGTGTTGTAGGCCGCATCGCGCGCGTCGTCCGACCACAGGTCGCCGGGCCGGATCGGGTCGGCCCAGGGCGCGGGGCGGGGCATCCGGTCAGGGCGGTAGAGCAGCCCGACAATGCGGTGTCTCCCGCGCGGCGTGGCGCCGTCGCCTTCACGCTTGTCCGCGCTCAATCCGCCCTTGCCAATGGAACAGGGCAGGCGACGCCCGGCAAATCGCGCGCCCCAGCGGGTGACGACCAGATCGTCGGATCTCACAGAAGATGCCCGGATTTAGCGGCCTTGGTGTCCAGATAGGCGGCATTGTGGGCCCCGCGTCCGACCTGCAGGGGCACCCGCTCTACCACTTCGATGCCGCAGTTTTCCAGCATGGCCACCTTGCGGGGGTTGTTGGTCAGCAGTCGGGCCTGTTTGAACCCCAGCCGTTTCAGCAGCGCGGCACCGATGCGGAAATCGCGCTCGTCATCCTCGAACCCCAGGCGGTGATTGGCCTGCACCGTGTCGAATCCCTGATCCTGCAGCGAATAGGCGCGCATCTTGTTGGCCAGCCCGATGCCGCGGCCCTCCTGGTTCAGGTAGAGCAGCAGGCCGGCGCCCTCGGCCCCCATTTGCGCCAGCGCACCGCGCAGCTGCGGCCCGCAATCGCATTTCAGCGAGCCCAGAACGTCGCCGGTGAAACAGGCGGAATGCAGCCGCGCCAGAACCGGCTTGTCGCGGTCGGGCTTGCCGATCTCGATGGCGTAATGCTCCTCGCCGCCATCCTCGGGGCGGAAGATGTGCAGCCGGCCGGCCTCGGCCGCCGCCATGGGCAGCCGGGCATGGACCACCGGATGCTGCGGGCTGCTTTCCAGCGCGGCCTGCGAGACGGCGGCGACCGGCAGTGCGGTCAGCCCGGCATTGGCGGCCAGCACGGCGGCGTGGTCCAGTTCGACGACCACGGCGGCAGGCAGAAGCTGCGCCTCCTTGCACAGGCACAGGGCGGCGCGGGCGAAGGCGGCGTCCCCTTCCCGACGGCTTTTCAGCGGGCCTTTCATCGGCATCGCCAGATCGTCGGCGGGATCGGCCAGCGCCTGGATCCAGTCCAGCCCCAGAGATCCGGGCAGTTCCACCCGCGCCAGATCGCCGTCATAGGCGCGGGCTTTCAGGGTCTCGGCCCGCCGTGCGGTCAGCGCCACGACCGGCGTGCCCAGCTTGCGCGCCGCCGCCAGCCGCTCGGCATTCAGGGTTTCGGCTGAAAGAACCAGCGCGCCAAGCCCATCGGGCTGTAACAATACGACCCCTACGCCCATGCGCAGATCGGCCCGCGCACGGGCCATCAATTCCCGGCTATCTGGTGCCAGTGTCACGATAATTTTCCTTTGCCACCGCTTCGGGGATCGGTTGAAACATGGCTCGCAGGGCGACACGTCCCTGTGAGACCAGTGTTGCATATCTTGTCGCAGAGGGGGCGGAGGCGCAACATGAGACCAAGACGAAGGAGGGCGACGCAATGGGCGTTTTGAAAAAGATCCTGCTGGTGGACGACGACGATGACCTGCGCGAGGCACTGTCCGAACAGCTTGTGATGACAGAAGAATTCGACGTGTTCGAGGCTGCCAACGGGCAGGAAGGCCTGAGCCGCGCCAAGGAGGCACCCTACGATCTTGTGATCCTGGACGTAGGTCTGCCCGATACTGACGGGCGCGAATTGTGCCGGGTGATGCGCAAGCAGGGGGTGAAATGCCCGGTGCTGATGCTGACCGGCCATGACAGCGATGCCGACACCATCCTCGGGCTGGACGCCGGGGCCAACGACTATGTGACCAAGCCGTTCAAGTTTCCGGTGCTGCTGGCCCGTATTCGCGCCCAGTTGCGCCAGCACGAGCAGAGCGAGGACGCGGTGTTCCAGTTGGGGCCGTACACCTTCAAGCCGTCGATGAAGATGCTGATCGATGAGACCGATCGCAAGATCCGCCTGACCGAGAAGGAAACCAACATTTTGAAATTCCTGTATCGCGCCACCGACGGCGTGGTCGCCCGCGACGTGCTGCTGCACGAGGTCTGGGGCTATAACGCCGGGGTCACCACCCACACGCTGGAAACCCACATCTACCGCCTGCGCCAGAAGATCGAACCGGATCCTTCCAACGCGCGGCTGCTGGTGACGGAAAGCGGCGGTTATCGTCTGGTGGCCTGATCCAGACCGACGACCTGCGCACCGACTTTGGTGAAGCCATTGGCGCCGTCAGTCCTCGACACTGAAGTGGTAGGCGGCGCAGGGCTGGTGCAGCAGGCACTGGCCGCCCCGGTCTTCGGCGACGCGCCGGTAGGTGGCCTCCATCTCCGGCGCAACCGTTTCAAAGGCGGCGGTGCGCGCTGGATCGGGACGGACGATCTTGTTCAGCAGATCGTCGAAGGTCGGGAAATCTCTGCTCAGGACATAGTCCCGCTGCGCAATCTTCTGAAATCCCGCCCGCGCGCCCAACTGGTCGAGGAGGTGGTGCGAATGGGTGCGCACCACGGTCTCGTCCTCGACCATGCGGACCACATCGAACATGGTCCCATGCGGATAGGGCTCCACCACATGCAGACGGCCGCCGGGCCTCAGGATGCGGCGCACTTCGGCAAGGGCTGTATCCTGAACTTCCATCGGTACATGGTGAAGTGAGAAGAACAGGCAGGCCAGATCGTGGGACCGGTCGGCAAAGGGCAGCGCTTCGGCCCGGCCCAGCCGCACATCGGCACGGGGTGACAGGGATGCCCGCGCCCGGGCGACCTTTTCCGGATCGACCTCGATCGCCGAGACCACGGCACCGGCGGCTTCCAGGTCGCGCGAATAGCTGCCGTCGCCCGCGCCGATATCCAGAACGCGTTTGCGGGGCAGGTCGATCAGCGAGGTCAGAACATCGATATGGCGCATGGGGGCAAGCGGGAAGAATTCGACCGGAACGGACGGCTACGCTTATAGCATATCGCGGCGCATCTGTCCGCCGGTGCCGCCAGAATCCCGGCACAACGGTCGGCACCGGCACCGCGCATTCCGGGCGTTTCGCTACACCACTTCCTCTCCGCTTGCGGGTCTGGGATCGGCTGTGTAGCGTCCGCCTGGTATTTTATGGTCCCGCGGCCGCTAGCCGCGATATTCACAGGAGTATATTGGTTTGAAGATTTTGAAGGTATTGGGTGTCGTTGGCATTGCGCTGCTGGCGGGATGCGACACACCGGTTGACCCGGCATTGGTCAGTGCGGCCCCCGCCGCGCCGCAGCAGTTCTCGGCAGCCAAGGCCGCGGCCGCGATCTGTGGCCGCAACGCACCGAACTGGTCCGCCGCCGAAGCGCAGCTTGTTGCTGCCGGGTACAGGGAAACAACCAGTGACTGGCTGCCATCCGTCTTGCCGTCGACGGCTGCGCAAAAGGCGGGGCAGATCACGATTCTGGAGAAGCCGGGCACTGACGTGGTTGTGCAATTCGGGACGCGGGCCGGCGAAGGGGCCTGCCTTGTCGGCCTGAAGAACATGACACCGCAGCAAAGCTATGCGCTGGCATTGCCCTGGGCGCAGCAGTTTGACGCGGAGACCAACGCGGAACGCGGGAATGGCCTGGCCAAAAACGCGGTTCAGGCCTGGTTCGCCTCTGACGATGACGGAAATACCTACATTGCGGCGATGAAGACCTGGCCCCTTCTGGATGGTCCGGGTGCTGTGGCCCGGTTGATGTACTACCGCAAACGGTAAGCGAAACCGGCGCGCGGTGATCCGTGCGCCTGTAATTCAATCCTGTCCCGATGTCCGGTTCCGACGACGGGCAACGGCGCGTCGGCGCCTAGCCCTTCAACCGTTCTTCCGCCCGCACGCCAAGATCCTGCAGCAAGCCGGTCAGCCGCGCCTGTGCGTCGGCCATCTCTTCTTCACTCATCCGCTTGGGCGGGGTGAAACCGTCACCCACCGCCAGCACGCCGCGCCCGAAGGGCAGGGGCACGATGAAGCGGTCCCAGGTGCCCAGCCGGATCTTGCGCGTGACCTCATAGGTGCAGGGCGCGGCCTGCACCCCGGCCAGACCGGCAATGACCAGCGCGCCGGGCTTGGCCTCTTCCGGCGGGCCGAAGGGACCGTCGACGGTGATCCCCAGCGACCGGCCCTTGCGCAGGCATTTGACCGCCTGCTTGATCGCGCCGGTGTTGTCGCCGGATGTGGCCAGTTCGATCACCTCGACCCCACGCTGGCGCAGGTTTTCGCTGGCGATCTGGGCATCGGCGTGACCCGAGGCCATCACCGTCAACGGATGGTCCGACCAGTCGCGCAGATAGGGGGTAAACACCAGCCGCGAATGCCAGCAGCACAGCACGCGCGGCACGCCGCGGGCGATGTCGGCCTCGTAGGATTCGAACCCCAGCTTCTGCCAGCGCGTGGTGCGAAAGACGAAATTCACATAGGCCGAGAACAGCGACCGCAGCGCACCCTGCACCCGGTGGCTTTTCTGAAGGCGGACTTCCAACCGCCGCCATTGCTTCTTCAGGTTGTTCACGGGGTCACCTCTGCGCTCCGCCTAGCCCATTGCGCGATTTCGTTCCAGTCCGGCGCGCCTGACGCGCTGCAGCGCCGGGCCTGTGTGCGGGGCCGTGATGCAGGGCTGCAACAGGTGGCCGTGTTTTGTGGGGTTCCGCCCCGGCGGTCAGGGCGTTATCTCTGCCCGGGTCTGAGCAACGGAGCACTTCCCATGACCCTCACTCTGGCCACCTGGAACATCAACTCGGTGCGGCTGCGGGCCGGGCTGGTCGAACGTCTGCTGACCGAGGAAGCCCCCGATGTGCTGTGCCTGCAGGAATGCAAGAGCCCGGTGGACAAGATCCCCGCCGAGCGGTTCGCGGCGCTGGGGTACGGGCACATGGTGGCGCGCGGGCAGAAGGGCTACAACGGCGTGGCGATCCTGTCGCGGCATCCGCTGGAGGACGCTGGCCATCGCGATTTCGTCGGCAAGGGCGATGCCCGCCACGTGGCGGCACGGCTGGCCGATGGTACCGTGATCCACAATTACTATGTGCCCGCGGGCGGCGATGTGGCGGACCGCGAGGTCAACGAGAAGTTCGGTCACAAGCTGGATTTCCTGACCGAGATGCGCGACTGGTTCCGCAGCGAGGCACCGGCGCGGTCGATCCTTGTGGGCGATCTGAACATCGCCCCGCGCGAGGATGACGTCTGGTCCCACAAGAAGCTGCTGAAGGTGGTCAGCCACACGCCGGTCGAGGTCGATCACCTGGCCGAAACCCAGGACGCCGGGGCCTGGGTGGACATCACCCGCAAGGACATTCCCGACGGGCAGCTCTATTCGTGGTGGTCCTATCGCGCGCGCGACTGGGACGCGGCCGACAAGGGCCGGCGGCTGGATCACATCTGGGCAACGCCCGATCTGGCCGCAGGGGCGGGTGGGTCACGCATCCTGCGCCCGGTGCGCGGCTGGGAGCAGCCCAGCGATCACGCGCCGGTGCTGGCCAGCTTCGATCTTTGACGCCCTTGGGGGCTTGGTTGTGAAGCGACGGCTGCGCATATATGCACGGAACAAATGATGACGGGGAAGAAACATGATTGAACTTGGAGGCGCAGCCGCACCGGTTGCAGAGGATCTGATCAAGGACAGCTCCGAGGCCACGTTCATGGCCGATGTTGTCGAAGCCAGCCAGACGGTTCCGGTCATCGTCGACTTCTGGGCGCCGTGGTGCGGGCCCTGCAAGACGCTGGGCCCGGCGCTGGAGGCCGAGGTTGCTGCCGCCAAGGGCGCGGTGAAGATGGTCAAGGTCAATGTCGACGAAAACCAGATGATCGCGGGGCAGTTGCGGGTGCAGTCGATCCCCACGGTCTATGCCTTCTGGCAGGGGCAGCCGGTTGACGGGTTCCAGGGCGCGGTGCCGCCCTCCGAGATTAAGGAGTTCGTCAAGCGTGTCGCCGCCCATGGCAACGGCGCGGAAGACGATGGCGGGCTGGCCGAAGCGGTCGAGGCTGCCGAGGAAATGCTGACTCAGGGCGCAGCGGTGGATGCGGCGCAGACATTTGCCGCCATTCTGGGTGAAGATCCTGCCAATGCCGCTGCCCTTGGCGGGCTGGCCCGCGCCCATCTGGCCATGGGCGAGCTGGACCAGGCCGAGGCGCTGCTGAACAACGCCGCCCCCGAGATCGCCAACGCGCCCGAGGTCGAAGCCGCGCGGGCGCAACTGGACTTGGCGCGTCAGGCCGAAGATGCCGGACCCGTGGCCGAGTTGCGGGCGCAGGTCGAGGCTAATCCCGACGACCATCAGGCGCGGTTCGATCTGGCCACGGCACTGCACGCCAATGGCGAGGTCGAGGCGGCCGTGGCCGAACTGCTGGACCTGTTCCGCCGTGACCGCGAGTGGAACGACGGTGCCGCGCGGGCGCAGCTGTTCACCATCTTCGATGCGCTGAAGCCCAATGATCCGGTGGTGCTGAACGGCCGCCGCAAGCTGTCGTCGATGATATTTGCCTGAAGCGCTTGCCGGGCTAAGATCAAAGTCATGACATCGGTTGCAGACCTCCCGGGGACGATCCCGGTCTTTCCCTTGCCGGGGGCGTTGCTGTTGCCGCGTGCCCGGCTGCCCCTGCACATCTTCGAGCCGCGCTATCTGGCGATGCTGGACGATGCGCTGAGGACCGAGCATCGGCTGATTGGCATGGTGCAGCCGCGCGAGGGGCCGGGCAGCAACAGCCGGCATCTGCAATCCATCGGCTGTGCCGGACGGGTGACCGGGTTTTCCGAAACCGAGGACGGGCGTTACATGATCACGCTCAGCGGCACCTGCCGGTTCCGCATCACGCGCGAGGTCAGCGGCTTCACCCCCTATCTGAAGGCCGATGTGTCCTGGGACGGGTTCGACCGTGATCTCGGCCCCGACGAAGAGGATCCGGGCTTTCACCGCCCGCCGTTCCTGATGCTTCTGGGGCGGTTCTTCGAGGCGCGCGGTCTGTCCACCGACTGGGACAGCCTGAAGGAAGCCGACGACGAATTGCTGATCAACTCGCTGTCGATGCTGTGCCCGTTCGAGCCCGAGGACAAGCAGGCGCTGCTGGAAGCGCCGTCGCTGACCACCCGCCGCGAAACCCTTGTGACCCTGATCGAATTTGCCCTGCTGGGCGGCACCCATGACGAGACGATGCAATGACCCCACCCGAATTCGACCGCCGCATGCTGGAAAGCCTCGTGTGCCCGGTGACCAATGCGCAACTGCAATATGATGCCGAGCGGCGGGAACTGGTGTCGCGCAGCGCCAACCTGGCCTATCCGATCCGGGGCGGCATCCCGGTGATGTTGCCCGACGAGGCGCGGGTGCTGGACTAGGCGCCTGCGGCGCCGGATTTCATGCCTCCGGCGGGAGTATTTTCAACAAGAAAAAGTGAGCGCCGTCTCGGAAACGGTGAGGTGGATCAGAAAAGGCGCCAGTGGCGCGTTTGCCCGCCCAACGGGGAGTGTTTCAGGCGCGAACGGGCGGAGCCCAGCCGTCTTGGAACTGCCCGGTCAGCCGAACAAGCGACCGTTTGCAGGGCGGCTCAGACCGACTCGCCGCGCAGCAGGCGGGGGAGGTTGCCGGTCAGCCCGGCGGCTTCGCGCATGAAAGCGCGGCGCAGCACAGGCGTGGCGCCCACCAGTCCAAGACCCAGATCGCGGCCCAGGCGCAGCAGCGGATTGTCGTTGGAAAACAGTCTGTTGAGCGTGTCGGTGGTGAAGGCCAGCGCGGCGGTGTCGAAGCGGCGCCACCGGGCGTAGCGGTCCAGCACATCGGCGCGGCCAATGTCTTCGCCACGGCGGCGGGCCTCGGCCAGCACCTCGGCCAGCGCCGCCACATCGCGCAGACCTGCGTTGAACCCCTGACCGGCGATCGGATGCATGCCATGGGCGCTGTCACCCACCAGCGCCAGACGATGCGCGGTGAAATGTTCGGCCAGAACCAGGGTCAGCGGATAGGTGTAGCGGCGGCCCTCCAGCGCGATCTGCCCGAGGAAATCGCCGAAGCGGGGCCGCAGCACCGACAGGTAGTCGGCATCGTCCAGCGCGTGAATAGCGGCGGCCTGTTCGGCGCTCTCGCTCCAGACGATGGAGGACCGGTTGCCCTTCAGCGGCAGGATCGCCAACGGGCCGGGCGGCATGAAGAACTGATGCGCGGTGCCGTGGTGCGGTTTTTCATGGGAGATAGCGCAGACCAGCGCGGTCTGGCGATAGTCGGTGACCTTGCGCGCGATCCCTGCCCGCGCCGCGACCGGGCCGGTGCGCCCGTCGGCGCCGACCAGCAGATGCGCCTGCAACGTCTTACCACTGTCCAGTGTTAACTGCGCCAGCGGGCCGTCGGTGGCTTGTTCGGTGACGCGGGTGGCGGGCAGATGGGTGATGCCGGGCGTGCATTCCAGCGCCGCCAGAAGGGCGCGGCGCAGGTGGCGGTCTTCGACCATATGGCCCATGGGGCCCTCTTCCAACTCGCCACAGTCGAAATGCAGGCCAAAGCGCGACGGGCCTTCCCCGGCCCGGCCATCGGTGACTTTGATGTGCAGCATCGGTTGCGCGTCACCGGCCAGCGGCGCCCAGAGATCCAAGGCCTTGAGCATCCGCACCGAGGCCAGTGCCAGCGCGTAGCTGCGGCCATCGAAATCCCGCTCGGTCTGGGTGTCTTTGGGAAGCGCGTCGATCACCGCCACGGTCAGCCCGACGCGGGCCAGCGCCAGCGCGAGGGAGGCCCCGGTCAGGCTGCCGCCCACAATCACCGCGTCGTAGATCCTGTTCATGGGCGAAATATGCGCTTTGTGGCGCGATTGTCCACGGCCGAGCGCCCCTGCGTCCGGGCTGCGACACTGCGTCGGGGCGCCTGCGGCCTTGGACTGGACCCGAAAGACGCTTCGCGGTAGGCTCGCTGCAACGGGACGCTATGATCCCGGCTGAAAATTCGAGGCTCCATGCAGTATCCAGACCGGTTTTCCGATCTGCCGCCCTACGCGTTTCCGCGTTTGCGCGCGCTTCTCGACGCTCACGAACCGGGCGGCGATGTCCTGCACATGACCATTGGAGAGCCGAAACATCCGTTTCCAGCTTGGGTCAGCGATGTGATTGCCGAACATGCGGGCGACTTCGGGCGCTATCCGGTCAACGAGGGGATGCCCGAACTGCTGACCGCGATCACCGACTGGCTGCAGCGCCGCTATGGGGTGGCGCGCGATCCCGAGGCGCATGTGATGGCCCTGAACGGCACGCGCGAGGGGCTTTACAACGCCGCGATGGCGCTGTGTCCCGAGACCAAGAACGGCGCCCGGCCCGTGGTCCTACTGCCCAACCCGTTCTACCAGGTCTACGCCGTGGCGGCCCTGTCGGTGGGCGCCGAACCGGTGCTGGTGCCGGCGCTGGCCGACACCGGGTTTCTGCCCGATTATGCTGCCCTGCCGGCGGAGGTTCTGGACCGCGCCACGATCGCCTATGTCTGTTCGCCTTCGAACCCGCAGGGCGCGGTGGCCGACCGGGACTATTGGCGCAGCTTGCTGGCGCTGGCCGAAAAGCATGATTTCCGGGTCTTCGCCGACGAATGCTATTCCGAGATCTACACCGGCACGCCGCCGCCCGGTGCCATGGAGGTGGCAGAAGCCGAGGGCGCTGACCCCGAGCGGCTGGTGATCTTCCATTCCCTGTCCAAGCGGTCAAACCTGCCCGGTCTGCGGTCGGGGTTCGTCGCCTCGGGGCACAAGAACATCGCCCGCATCCGCCAGTTGCGGGCCTATTCCGGGGCACCGCTTCCCATGCCCCTGCAGCACGCCGCGGCGCGGGTCTGGGCCGATGAGGCGCATGTGGTGGACAACCGCGCGCTCTATGCCGAAAAATTCGCGCTGGCCGAAGACATCTTCCGCGACACGCCCGGCGTGACCATCCCCGAGGCCGGGTTCTTCCTGTGGCTGCCGGTGGCGGATGGCGAGGCCGCCGCCCTGAAACTGTGGCGTGACACCGGCGTGCGCGTGTTGCCCGGCGCCTATCTTGGCCGCGACGCCGGCGGTGGAAATCCGGGCGCCCCGTTCATTCGCGTGGCGCTGGTGGCGCCGAAGGACCAGACCGAAACCGGCCTGCTCCGACTGCGCGACTGCTTGTATTCTCAGGATAACTGACCATGGCATTTCAGACCCGTTCCCGCGATCCTCTGTTCGACCAGGCCACGCAAGCCGCCCTGGAACGCCGCGCGACCGAACTGTTGGGCCTTGTCCTGCTGGCCGGGGCTGTGGTTCTGGCGCTGGCGCTTGGGTCCTACGCGCCGACCGATCCCAGTTTCCTGGGCACTTCGGACGCGCCGCCGCAGAACTGGCTGGGGCTGTTCGGGGCCTATCTGGCCTCGCCGCTGAACGTGGTGCTGGGCAAGGGATCCTGGTCCATCCCGCTGGTTTTGGGCCTGTGGGGCGGGCGGTTCCTGCTGCACCACGGCGAAGACCGGGCGCTGAGCCGGACGATCTTCGTGCCGATCCTGGTCGCCGCGGCCTCGGTCTATGCGGCGACCATGCCGCCGGGGGCGGGCTGGGTACACAGCTTCGGCCTGGGCGGTCTTTTCGGCGACACGGTCCTGGGCGTGCTGATGGGGCTGTGGCCGGCATCGCTGTCCAGCGGGTTGATGACTTTTTCCGCCGCCCTTGGGCTGCTGCTGGTGGGACTGGGCCTGTTTGCCTGCGGCTTCACGCGGGGAGAGCTGAAATCGCTGGGCCGCTTCATGTGGTTCGGGCTGCTCTATTCCTTCGACCGTCTGGTCAACGGGCTGGGCCGGGGGGCCGAGCGCACGCGGGACGGGGTCGTCAGCCGCCGTGCCCGCCGGGCCGAGGCGCGCGCTGCCCGGCAAGCCGCCGTCGAGGACGACGAGGATTTCGACCTTCTGGACGAGGATGACGAAGACGACGCCCCGGCGCCGTCGATCCTGCCCAATGTGCCGTCGCTGGGCCTGCTGGCGCGCACCATGGGCCGCAACCAGCCGCGCCTGCGCGCCGAACCGGTGGACGATCTGATCGAGGATCCCGTCGCCGAAGAACTGTTCGACGATGACGACGACGAGGACGCGCCGGTCGATCAGGCCCGCGTGCAAGCCAAGATTACCGATGCCATCCGCACACGCCTGCGCAGCGACCGCGCCCGCGTGGCCGCCGAAAGCCGGACCCGGCAGGAGCCGATCCTGACCCGGCCCGAACCTGAGGAGCAGACCGGCTTCCTGGCGGCCGAGGCCGAAGACGAAGACTACGGCTACGACGCCGAGATCGAGGACTATGAGGATCTGCCGGACATCGCACCCGCACCGATGCCCAGCCCGGCCCCGATCCCAAGGGTCGAGGTGCCCAAGGCCGTCGTGCAACACGCGGACGTCAAGCGCCCGGCCCTGTCGACTCGTGCGAAGGCCGAGGCCGAACCGCCGCTGCAATTCGACGAAGCCCCCACCGCCGATTACGCCCCGCCGCCGCTGTCGCTGCTGCGCGATCCCGGCACCGTCGAGCGTCACTACCTTAGCGACGAGGCGCTGGAGGAAAACGCCCGGATGCTGGAAAACGTGCTGGAGGACTACGGCGTCAAGGGCGACATCGTCAGCGTCCGCCCCGGCCCGGTCGTCACCATGTACGAGCTGGAACCGGCGCCGGGCCTGAAGGCCAGCCGCGTCATCGGCCTGTCGGATGACATCGCGCGCTCCATGTCGGCGCTGTCGGCGCGGGTCTCCACGGTGCCCGGCCGCACCGTCATCGGCATCGAACTGCCCAACGACAACCGCGAGATGGTGCTGCTGCGCGAGATCCTGTCCGTGCGCGATTTCGGCGACAGCAAGCTGCGCCTGCCGCTGGCGCTCGGCAAGGACATCGGCGGCGAAAGCGTTGTGGCCAATCTCGCCAAGATGCCGCACTTGCTGATCGCGGGCACCACCGGTTCGGGCAAATCGGTGGCCATCAACACCATGATCCTGTCGCTGCTCTACAAGCTGACGCCGGACGAATGCCGGCTGATCATGATCGACCCGAAGATGCTGGAACTCAGCGTCTACGACGGCATTCCACATCTGCTCTCGCCGGTGGTCACCGACCCCAAGAAGGCCGTTGTCGCCCTGAAATGGGTGGTGGCCGAGATGGAGGACCGCTACCGCAAGATGTCCAAGATGGGGGTGCGCAACATTGAAGGCTACAACGGCAAGGTCCGTGCGACGCTGGCCAAGAACGAGATGTTCACCCGCACCGTGCAGACCGGGTTCGATGACGAAACCGGCGATCCGGTGTTCGAGACCGAGGAATTCGAGCCCAGGACCCTGCCCTATATCGTCGTCATCGTCGACGAGATGGCCGACCTGATGATGGTCGCGGGCAAGGAGATCGAGGCCTGCATCCAGCGTCTGGCACAGATGGCGCGGGCCTCGGGCATCCACCTGATCATGGCCACGCAACGGCCCTCGGTCGATGTCATCACCGGCACGATCAAGGCCAACTTCCCGACCCGAATCTCCTTCCAGGTGACCTCGAAGGTCGACAGCCGCACCATTCTGGGAGAGCAGGGGGCCGAGCAACTGCTGGGCATGGGCGACATGCTCTATATGGCGGGCGGCGCCAAGATCACCCGCGCCCACGGACCTTTCGTGTCGGACGAGGAGGTCGAGGACGTGGTCAACCACCTCAAGACCTTCGGCCCGCCCGACTATGTGGGCGGCGTGGCCGATGGCCCGGATGACGAGCGTGCCGAGGACATCGACGCGGTGCTGGGTTTGAACACCGGCGGCAACACCGGCGGCGAGGATGCGCTGTATGATCAGGCGGTGCAGATCGTGATCCAGGATCGCAAGTGCTCCACCTCCTACATCCAGCGCAAACTGTCGATCGGCTACAACAAGGCCGCGCGCCTGGTCGAGCAGATGGAAGACAATGGTCTGGTCAGCCCGGCCAACCACGTGGGCAAACGCGACGTGCTGGTGCCAGAGCAGAACTGACGGGCCAGATCGGCGGCGGTGTGTGAGCCACCGCCTTTGGGCTGTGGCTCATGGTACCCAGCTGTCAATGAAAGACGTCTGGGGCTCTGCCCGTTCGCGCCTCAAACGCTCCCCCGAAGCTTTTCCGAGACCGCTCACTTTTTCTTGTCGAAAATACTCCCGCCGGAGGCAAGAATCCGTGATCACCCCCGCCCTTGCGCGCGGCGTCACCGCCACATAGCTGTTTCCCACCACAGGCCCCGGAGACACCCATGCCCCAGACCCGCCGCGGCTTTCTTGCCGCCACCACCGCCACGGCCCTGCTGGCCGCTCTGCCGGCCCGGGCCGAGAAGGCCTCGCTGTCGGAACTGTCGGCCTATCTCAATACCATCGGCACGGTGGAGACCCGGTTCACCCAGATCAACTCGGACGGCTCAAAAAGCACCGGGCGGCTGTTCATCAAGCGGCCGGGCCGGGCGCGGTTCGAATACGATCCGCCGCTGGACGACACGCTGGTGCTGGCGGGTGGCGGTTCTATCGGGATCTTCGACGGGCGCGGCACGGCCGAGGTCTATCCGCTGGCCACCACGCCGCTGAAGCTGATCCTCGATCGCAACATCGACCTGACCCGCATCCACATGGTCACCGGCCACGGCGAGCAGGATGGCCGCACGGTGGTGCAGGCGCAGGATCCCGAGCATCCGGAATACGGCCGCATCTACCTGTTCTTCGACCGCAACCCGATGCGCCTGTCGGAATGGCTGATCGTTTCGCAAACCGGCGAGCAGACACGCCTGAAGCTGCGACCCTTCGTGGAACATGACCGTCTGTCGGATCGCATGTTCTCGGTGCGTCTGGAGAAGGAGGCGCGGGGCTGAGCGCCCCGCCGTCCGTCAGAGTTTACCGCAGGCCTGAAGCTGCCGCTTGTAGGTCTCGGACCGCGTCTGCAACCCGTTGGCCACCCCGATCAGCCAGCTTTTGCTGCGGTAGGAGCCGCGCGCATAGCCGCTGTGACCTTCGTGGTAAGCGAGGTAGTTGTCGCGCACGTTGGTCTTGGGAATGCCCAGCTTCTGCTCGGTCCGGGTCATGTACCAGCCCATGAAATCGGTGGCGTCCTTGATGTTCTTGCGACTGGCGCCCGGGCGTCCGGCAGCGCGCTTGTAGTCGTCCCAGGTGCCGTCCAGCGCCTGCGCATAGCCAAAGGCCGAGGACTGGCGCCCCATGGGAATGACCCCAAGCGCATAGCGGTGCGGTGTGCGGGCGTCGCCGTCGAACTTGCTCTCCTGGTAGATCACGGCCATCTGGACGTAGACCGGCACGCCCCATTTCTTCTCGGTAGCCTTGAAGGCTTTCAGATACTTGGGGCGCTGATCCACGATGCTGCAGGCATTGTTCAGGTTCTTGGGCGGGGATTTCCCCCCGCACGCGGCCAGAAAGCACAGCAATATCAGCGCGGCAATTCGACTGCTCATGGTCGCCTCACGCGTTATGTTTTCTTACGTCTTAGCCCATTTCCCGCGTTGAGGAAATCACAATCCCACACTGTGGCCACGCGTCCCGCGCCTGGCCTTGCTTCGGCCCGGTAAACCGGGTATCAGCGCCTGTCCCGGACGAGGGGTCCCGGCGGAGCGGATGGCAGCATCGCGGTTCCGTGTTCACCTAATCCAGAAATCCAGACCCGCAGCCGATGGACTCACCCCCCCGGCAAAGGGTAAAAATGTCCGAGAAAGGTCGGAACCAGATGTTGAGAACGCAAGCGAAATACCGGCTCGGCCAGGTTGTCCGGCATCGCAAGCACCCGTTTCGCGGGGTCGTTTTCGATGTGGATGCGGTGTTTTCGAACACCGAGGAATGGTACGACTCGATTCCCGAAGACAACCGTCCCAACAAGGACCAGCCGTTCTACCACCTGCTGGCCGAGAACGATCACAGCTATTACGTGGCCTATGTGTCCGAGCAGAACCTGCTGCCCGACATGACCGGCGAACCGGTGGAGCATCCCGACATCCCCGACATGTTCGGCGAGTTGCAGGACGGCGTCTATCCGCTGCAGACCAATCTGAACTGATCGCTGCCACGGGCGGGTTGCGCGCGGGTCAATACCCCAGCGCGCAGCCATCCTTGCGCGTGTCCGACGCGCCTTCCAGAACGCCGGTTTCGGGATCGATGCGAATGGCCTGCGCGCCGCCGATGGGCACCTCGGGGATCACCACCTTGTGGCCGCGCGCCGCCAGATCGGCGCGCACCGCATCGGAATAGCCGCGTTCGACCTTGAAGGTGCCGTCATCCCAGAAGCTGCGCGGTGCATCGATGGCGGTTTGCGGGTCCATGCCGAAATCGACCATGTTGCTGACCATCCGCACATGCCCGTTGGGCTGATAGGCGCCCCCCATGACCCCGAAAGGCATCAGAACCCGGCCCTGCCGACGCAGCATCGCCGGGATGATGGTGTGCATCGGGCGTTTGCCCCCGGCGGCCTCGTTCGGGTGGCCGGGGGTCAGGGTGAACCCGGCGCCGCGATTGTGGAACAGGATGCCATGCTCGGGCGTGGCAATGCCCGCGCCGAAATCCTTGTAGATCGAATAGATCAGCGACACCGCCATGCGGTTCCGGTCGACGACGGTCAGATAGACGGTGTCCCTGTGCACCGCCTCGGCGGCCAGCGCGGGGTCGGGCAGGGCGCGCTTGGGGTCGATCAGCGCGGCGAGTGATGCCGCCGTATCGGGCGACATCAGGTGATCAAGGCGGGTCATGTGATCGGGATCGGCCACAAAGCGGTTGCGGGCGTCATAGGCCAGTTTCACGGCCTCGGCCTCCAGATGCGCGCGGTCGGCACCGAACGGGTCCAGCGCGGTCAGATCGAACTGCGACAGGATGTTGGCGAGCAGCAGGGCGGTGACGCCATGGCCGTTGGGCGGATGCTCCAGCAACTCCACACCCTTGTAGGCCCCGGCCAGCGGCGCTTGCCAGCTTGGCTCGGTGGCGGCGAAGTCGTCGAGCGTATGGCAGCCCCCGGCGGCTTGCAGGGCGCGCACCATCTCGTCGGCGGTGGCGCCGGTGTAGAACCCGTCGTGGCCTTCGCGGGCGATGCGGCGCAGGATTTCTGCCTGTCCGGGGGCGCGGAACATCTGGCCCGCGCGCGGGGCCTTGCCGTTCAAGGTGTAGTGCTGCCGCGCCGCCGCATCGAGGTGCGGAATCCCGCGCGCCCAGTCGAAGGCCACGCGCGGCGCCACCGGGATGCCGGCCTCGGCATAGTGGATGGCGGGGGCCAGAACCATGTCCAGCGGGCGGGCGCCGAACCGCTCGGACAGGGCGCAGAAGGCGGCCACCGCGCCAGGGATGGTCACCGCCTGCGCCGACCGCGGCGGCACCACGGTGGCGCCGGCGTCGCGCAGCGCCCCGGCGCTCAACCCTGCGGGCGCGCGGCCCGACCCGTTCAACGCGATCACGTCTTCCTGTCCGGCGGGCTTGATCAGGGCGAACAGATCGCCGCCGATGCCGGTCATCTGCGGTTCGGCCAGCCCCAGGATGGCCGCTGCCGCGATGCTGGCATCCACCGCATTACCGCCCGCTTTCAGAACATCGATGGCGACGGCAGCTGCCAGCGGGTGAGAGGTGGCACAGATGCCATTGTCGGCGAAGACCGGCGACCGGCCGGGCAGTTGGAAATCGCGCATGAAAGCTCCCTCGTTGGGGGAAGCTTAGGCCTTGTGACCGGAGGAGCAAGAGGGGCCGGGAACCGGCGTTGCGGCATCCAAGGGGATGGTGCAGGTCAGGTGGTTCTGACCGTCGCGGCTGTCATAGCGCAGATCGCGGGTCAGCATCCGGATCAGCGACCAGCCAAAGCCGCCTTCAGGAAGATCCTCGACCGCGGCACCGTCCTGCAACGGATTGCGGCCTTCCGGCAGCGCCCCGAGGATCGGGTGGCCACGGTCGCGGATGTCGATGCGCAGGTCGCCTGAAGCTTGGCTCAGGCGCAGGTCGATGCGCCCGCCGGGCAAGCCGCGATAGGCATGTTCGACTACGTTGTTCAGCGCCTCGCCCAGAACCAGCAGGACGGTCCCGATGGCATCGGGCGCAGGCAGGACCGTCAGAAGCTGGCATTCCAGATCGGTCAGCGCCGCGCTGACGCTGTCAAAGCTGGCCTCAAGCTGCTGGTCGACCAGTACCACCGGCGTCAGCCCGTCCGGAGGGTCATTCGGCGGCGCTGGCATCGCCAAGGCCCGTGGCGGTGGTGTCGTGGATGACAAAGACCGAATCCATGCGGGTCAGGCGAAACACCTTGTCCACCAGCGGCGACAGCGCCGCCAGTTCCAGCCTTTTGCCGCCGCCCAGTTGTTTCATCGCGGCGACGATGGCGCCAAGGCCGCTGCTGTCGATAAAGTTCACCTGTTCCAGATCCAGGATCACCCGCCCGTCCGCATCCGCCGTCAGATCCCGCATCCTGTCCTTGAATTCGATGGCCACAGCCGCGTCGATCCGCGGGTCGGCCGCAGTGATGACCACCACGTCCCCGTGGGTTTGCTTCGAAAGATCCATGTGCCACCTGCGATACTTGACGTTTTGACAGGCTAGGCAGCAGGTCTTACCAATCGGTTTCCGGGAGTCCCCACGGCCCCGGTCATCTCGGGAGGACAGTATATGACCCAAACATTGATCTGCGGCGCCCGGCGCACGGCGATGGGGGGGCTTCAGGGCGCCTTTGCCTCGGTCACGGCGGCAGAACTGGGCGGGGTGGCGATTCGCGCAGCACTGGACGATGCGGGCGCGGGCGCCGATCTGGTGGACGAATTGCTCATGGGCTGTGTGCTGCCCGCGGGCCAGGGCCAGGCCCCGGCGCGGCAGGCGGGGTTTCTCGGCGGTCTGGGCAAGGGCGTCCCGGCCACGACCCTGAACAAGATGTGCGGCTCGGGGATGAAAACGGTGATGATGGCGCATGACCAGATCGCCGGCGGCAGCGCCGGGATCGTGGTCGCGGGCGGGATGGAGAGCATGACGCAAGCGCCCTATCTGCTGGAAAAGATGCGCGGCGGCGCCCGGCTGGGGCATGGGCAGGTCATGGACAGCATGTTCCTGGACGGGCTGGAAGATGCCTATGACAAGGGCCGCCTGATGGGCACCTTTGCCGAGGACTGCGCGGAGGCCTTCCAGTTCACCCGCGAAAGCCAGGATGCCTATGCGTTGCGCTCGCTTGAACGGGCGGTGACGGCGCAATCCGATGGCACCTTCGAGGCCGAGATCGCGCCGGTGGAGGTCACCTCGCGCAAGGGGGCCGTTGTGGTGGCGCGGGACGAGCAGCCGGGCAACGCGCGGCCCGACAAGATCCCGCATCTGAAGCCTGCCTTCCGCGAGGGCGGCACGGTGACGGCGGCCAATTCCTCGTCGATCTCGGACGGGGCGGCGGCGCTGGTGCTGGCCGCGCAATCGCAGGCCGACCGGCACGCGCTGAAAGTGCGGGCGGCGATCCGGGGGCATGCCAGCCACGCGCAACAACCGGGGCTGTTCACCACCGCGCCGGTGCCCGCCGCGCGCAAACTGCTGAAAAAGCTGGGTTGGGGGGTCGAGGACGTGGATCTGTGGGAGGTCAACGAGGCCTTCGCGGTCGTGCCCATGGCCTTCATGCGGGAAATGGGCCTGTCGCCGGAACGGGTCAACGTCCATGGCGGCGCCTGTGCGCTGGGGCATCCCATCGGCGCCTCGGGGGCACGCATCCTTGTGACCCTGCTGAACGCGCTGGAACGGCGCCGGCTGCGGCGCGGGGTGGCGGCCATCTGCATCGGTGGCGGTGAAGGCACCGCCATCGCGATCGAGCGGGTCTGACCGGTGGCGCGCGTGGATTATGATACGCTGGCGCAGACCTTGGCGAGCCTGACCGATGGCGAGACCGATGACGTGGCCCTGATGGCCACCTGTGCCTGCGAAATCCACTGGTCCGACAATCGCTTCGACTGGACCGGATTTTATCGCGTGGTCGGCAAGAAGACCCTGAAGATCGGCCCCTATCAGGGCGGCCACGGCTGCCTCGAGATCCCGTTCTCGCGCGGGGTTTGCGGGGCGGCGGCACGCACCGGCAAGGTGCAGATGGTGGACGATGTGGATGCCATTCCCGATCACATCGCCTGCGCCGCCTCGACCCGGTCCGAACTGGTGCTGCCGGTCTGGCGCAAGGGCAAGCTGCTGGGGGTGCTGGACATCGACAGCGATCAGCCCGCGGCCTTCACCGCCGAGGACTCAGACCGTCTGGCCGCGATCCTGACCGACGTCTTCGACCGGTGATCGACGCCAGCTACAGCCCGCCCGACGGTCCCCTGCAAATCCTGCACGAGGATCACGAGGTGCTTCTGGTCAACAAGCCCTCGGGGCTGTTGTCGGTGCCGGGACGCGGCGAGCATCTGGCCGATTGCCTGCTGCGCCGGGTGCAGACGGTGTTTCCGCAGGCGCTGCTGGTGCATCGGCTGGATCGGGACACTTCGGGCGTGATGGTCTTTGCCCTGACCCCGCACGCGCAGCGCCACCTTGGCCTGCAATTCGAGAAACGCCAGACCCGCAAGGCCTATGTCGCCGAAGTCTGGGGCCGCATGGCCGAGAAATCCGGCACCGTCGATCTGCCGCTGATCGTCGACTGGCCGAACCGGCCACGGCAGATGGTGGATCACGCCACCGGCAAGCCGGCGCTGACCGACTGGAAGGCGCTGAAGCTGCGCGAGAACGGCACGCGGGTCCGGCTGATGCCGAAGACCGGGCGCAGCCACCAGTTGCGCGTGCACATGCTGGCGCTTGGCCATCCGATTCTGGGCGATCCCTTCTATGCCGAGGGTCCGGCGCGCGATGCGCCGCGCCTGATGCTGCATTCGGAAAGCCTGCGGTTTCGCCATCCCGACGGCGGCCGGGGCATGGCCATCCGCGCCCCGGCACCGTTCTGAATTCCTGCCGTCATGCACTGGGCGCAGGACGGCAATGCGGCAACAGGCTTTGTAGACCTCTGCTGCCGTGACTACCTGCCGCATCAGGGAGAGATCCCGATCATTGCCTGACAGGAGTCATCAAATGGCATCGACAACAACGAACGGCATCGGCCACGACCGGTCCCGTTCAACCCCGTCCCTCTGGACGCGTCTGGGAAATGGTCTGCTGACCATCGCCGACAACAATGAATACCTGGGACAGGCCCGCCGCCTGCAGGCCATGTCCGACGCCGAACTGGCCAAGCGGGGCGTGAGCCGTGACAAGATCGTGGACCACGTATTCCGCTACGGCTACTTCACCTGACGCGGTCGCCGTCATCCGTCCGGGGGCAAAGCCGCAAACACGGCTCGGCCCCCCGTCGTGTTGCAGGGGCGCTCAGCCCGGATATTTGACGCGGCGCAGGTACGGGAAGATTTCCTCCACCTCGCCGTATTTTGCCTTCGCATCCTCGGTCGTGACCGATGTCGGCACGATGACGTCCTGGCCCACTTCCCAGTTAGCGGGCGTGGCCACGCCCAGCCCGGTCGAGGCTTGCAACGCATCCAGCGCGCGCAGCACTTCGGCGAAGTTGCGGCCCACGGTCATCGGATAGGTCATCGACAGTTTCAACTGCTTGTCCGGGCCGATGATGAACACCGAGCGTACGGTCTGGCTGTCCGCCGGCGTGCGGCCATCGGGCAGATAGGCGTCGGCGGGCAGCATGTCGAAAGCTTTCGACACAGCCAGCCCCTCGTCGGCGATGATCGGGAAGCCAACATCGGTGCCGGCATAGCTGGCGATGTCACCGATCCACTTCTTGTGATCCTCGACCCCGTCCACCGACACGCCGATGACCTTGGTGCCGCGCTTGGCCCATTCATCGGCCAGCTGCGCCACGGCCCCGAATTCGGTGGTGCAGACCGGGGTGAAGTCCTTGGGGTGGCTGAACAAGATGGCCCAGCTGTTGCCGATCCAGTCGTGGAAGTTGATTTCGCCCTGGCTGGTCTGGGCGGTGAAATTCGGAACAGTGTCGTTGATTCGCAGTCCCATGTGATCCTCCATCAGTGGGTGTGTGCTCTGGCCTGAGAGTTCAGCACAAAGGGCCAAGGCGTGCCAGTGCCGATTGCCCCCGGCCCCTTGCGCGCCAGACACGAAAAACCCCGCGCCTTGGGGGGCGCGGGGCAAATATTTCAGGGATGTGAGTGCCTTATTCGGCGGTCTCGTCCCGCTTGGCTTCCTCGCCGGTCTCCTGGTCGACGACCTTCATCGACAGGCGAACCTTGCCGCGATCGTCAAAGCCCAGCAGCTTGACCCAGACTTCCTGACCTTCCTTCAGCACATCCGACGGATGGTTCAGGCGGCGGTTTTCGATCTGGCTGACGTGCACCAACCCGTCGCGCTTGCCGAAGAAGTTCACGAAGGCGCCGAAATCGACGATCTTCACGACCTTGCCCTTGTAGACCTTGCCTTCTTCCGGCTCTGCCACGATCGAGTAGATCATGTCATAGGCCTTCTGGATGCTGTCGGCATTGGCCGAGGCGATCTTGATGACACCGTCGTCGTTGATGTCGACCTTGGCGCCGGAAACTTCCACGATCTCGCGGATGACCTTGCCGCCCGAGCCGATCACTTCACGGATTTTGTCGGTGGGCACGGTCATGGTCTCGATGCGCGGGGCGTGGGCCGAGAATTCCTGACGGCCCGAGCTGAGCGCCTTGTTCATCTCGCCCAGGATGTGCAGACGGCCGTCCTTGGCTTGCGACAGGGCCTGCTCCATGATCTCGGGGGTGATGCCCGCGACCTTGATGTCCATCTGCAGCGAAGTGATGCCGTTCTCGGTACCCGCGACCTTGAAGTCCATGTCGCCGAGGTGATCCTCGTCGCCCAGAATGTCGGTCAGAACCGCGAACTGGCCGTCGTCTTCCAGGATCAGGCCCATGGCCACACCGGCGACCGGCGCTTTCAGGGGCACGCCCGCATCCATCATCGACAGCGAGCCACCGCAGACCGACGCCATCGAGGAGGAGCCGTTCGATTCGGTGATCTCGGAGACCAGGCGGATCGTGTAGGGGAAGTCGGTGGACGCCGGCAGTACCGCCTGCAGCGCGCGCCACGCCAGCTTGCCATGGCCGATTTCACGACGGCCCGGGCCGCTGACCCGGCCAACTTCACCGACCGAATACGGCGGGAAGTTGTAGTGCAGCAGGAAGTTGGATTTGAAGTTGCCGTGCAGGGCGTCGATGAACTGTTCGTCGTCGCCGGTGCCCAGCGTGGTCACCACCAGACCCTGGGTTTCGCCACGGGTGAACAGGGCGGACCCATGGGTGCGGGGCAGGATGCCCACTTCCGACACGATCGGGCGCACCTGATCACGGGCACGACCGTCGATCCGGGCACCGCCCGAGATGATGTCGCCGCGCAGGATGCTGCTTTCCAGCTTCTTGAAGGCCGAGCCGAGGTTGCCGTCTTCCAGCTGTTCTTCGGTCAGCTTGCCGCGAATGGTCTCGCGCGCGGCAGAGATGGCGGCGGTCCGCTCCTGCTTGTCGGTCAGGGCGAAGGCGGCGCGCATCTCGGTCTCGCCCGCAGCCTTCACGGCGGCGTAGAGATCCGAGTAATCCGGCGGCGTGTAGTCGAAGGGATCCTTGGCGGATTCCTCGGCCAGCGCGATGATCAGGTCGACCACCGGCTTGAGGGCCTCATGGCCGAACTTCACGGCACCCAGCATCTCGGCTTCCGACAGCTCGTAGGCTTCCGATTCCACCATCATCACGGCGTCACGGGTGCCGGCGACAATCAGGTCGAGCCGCTGCTCGGGGTTGTTGCGCAGCTGGGTCATGTCGTCGATGGTCGGGTTCAGGATGTATTCGCCATCCTCGAAGCCGACGCGGGCAGCGCCCACGGGGCCCATGAAGGGCACGCCCGAGATGGTCAGCGCGGCCGAGGCGGCAATCAGCGCCACGATGTCGGGATCGTTGACCAGGTCGTGGCTGAGCACGGTGCACATGACCAGGACTTCATGCTTGAAGCCGGGCACGAACAGCGGCCGCATCGGGCGGTCGATCAGGCGGGCCGTCAGGGTTTCTTTTTCGGTCGGGCGCGCTTCACGCTTGAAAAAGCCGCCGGGGATCTTGCCCGCGGCATAGTATTTTTCCTGGTAATGCACGGTCAGCGGGAAGAAGCCCTGTCCGGGCTTTTCTTCCTTGGCGAAGGTCACGTTGGCCATGACGCTGGTTTCGCCCAGGGTGGCAATCACGCTGCCATCGGCCTGGCGGGCAACCTTGCCCGTTTCGAGCGTCAGGGTTTCTTCACCCCACTGCATGGATTTGGTTTTTACGTCGAACATTGTCGTTCCTAATGCTGACCGAGGGACCCTCCCCCGGCCTGGTTGCGTACAGGCTTGTGCCCGTGGCCCCGTCGTCAGTCTGGCATCCTGTCCCGTGGGGCCCGGCGGGAGAGTGCGTCTGGGAACGGCGCGGTGCCGTGGAAAACAAAAGAAAACGCGCCGAAGGCGCGTTTCCCGAAAAACTTAGCGGCGCAGGCCGAGGCGCTTGATCAGCTCCTGGTAGCGGGCGGCGTCTTTTTCATTCAGGTAGTCCAGCAGCTTGCGGCGCTGTGCCACCAATTTCAGAAGGCCACGACGCGAGTGGTTGTCCTTCTTGTGAGTCTTGAAGTGCTCGGTGAGCGTGGTGATCCGCGAGGTGAGGATGGCAACCTGAACTTCGGGCGAACCGGTGTCGCCTTCCTTGGTTGCGAAGTCCTTCATGACGCGGGCTTTTTCTTCAACAGTAATCGACATCGGGGTCTCCTTGAACAAGAGGGTGAAGGCACAAGCCGGGATGTCGTCCAGCAGAGCCCATGGAGAGAGCACCCACCCGAACACCGGGCGGATGCGCGCGTATAGGGGAAAAGCGGGGCGTTGAAAAGGGGCAGCGTTGCCGGGCGGCGCCGCGCGGGCGCGCGGCACGACATGTTCCCCACCCCCGGCTTGCGCCGCGGGCGGGGCGCCGCCCGTGGCCGCCAGGCGCCCCGGATCTGCGGCGGGCTTGTGGTAATGGCGAAGGGCATTTGGCTGAGAGATCCGCGGTCATTCCGCGGATCATGGCAAGCCTTGGGCAAGTCGGCCCCCGCCTCAAGGGCAAGCGGGCGTTGCCCGCGCGTGCCGCGCCCTTGACCCGGCGGCCGACTCACCCGGTGGCGGGCCAGGGGATCAACTGCTGGGCGTAGGAAATATAAAGCGGGTGTTTCGGGTGACCCGCCTTGCTGAGGCCGAGGTGATGGGGCGCGACGCCGGTGGCGCGGATCAGCGATTCGACCGCCGGGCCGCGATCCAGATGCGCGCCGTGGGTGCCCCAGGCGCAGATCACCTTGTCGGCCCAGCCGCAGCCTTCGGCGATGGCGGAGTCATTGGCCGGGCCCACCGGGTCGGCCTGCGCGCGCATCTCGCGCGGGTCGGTGGCGCGCCAGGCGAAGATGTTGGTGACCTGGAAGGCGCCGAAACCCAGGGCGCGGGCGCGTCGCTCGCAGCGTTCGACGGTGGGGTCGTTCTGCACCTCGGTGGCGGTCGAGGGGTTCAGCATCACGAACAAGGCCCGCGCGCCCTGCGGATCCCAGGTGCGGGTCAGGCTGTAGCGATAGCGTTCGCAGTCGGAATAGACGGCGGTAGAGGCGGCATCGCCCTTCAGGTGGCTGCGTTCGATCATGGGCCCGTCTTGCGCGATTGCCGGACGGGCCGCAAGCCGGTCGTCTAGCGCGGCGCGACGGCGCAGCGATAGAGGTGCCAACTGGCATGGCCGAGCACCGGCATCACCACGATCAGCCCCAGAAACAGCGGCAGCGAGCCGAGGACGAGAAGCCCCGCCACGATCGCGCCCCAGGCCAGCACCGGGCCGGGATTGGTGCGGGTGACGCGCCACGAGGTGACCAGCGCCATCGGCAGGCCGGTATTGCGATCCACCAGCAGCGGGACCGAGACCACCGCCAGCGCCAGCACCAGGGCTGCGAAGACCGCGCCCACGGGGATGCCCAGCAGGATCATGCCCCAGCCGGCGTTGGTGCCCAGAACCTGCGCCAGGAACCCGGCCTCGGTCGGGGATTGTGCGCCCAGCGTGATCTGCCAGATCATTCCGGCCACCAGCATCCAGATGACGAAGATCGCCATCAGCAGACCGCCAAGCGCCAGGATCGGCGCCATCGACGGCGAGCGCAGGGGGGTGAGCGCATCGCTCCACCGCGTCGGTTCGCCGGCCTCGCGGCGGCGGCTGAGTTCATAAAGCCCGGTGGCGGCCACCGGTCCGACCAGGGCAAAGCCCGAGGCCATGGGGAACAGATAGGGCAGCAGTTCCGTATTGACCGCGATCAGCGCCAGCATCACGCCGATCAGCGGATAGATCACCACCAGCGCCAGCACGTCGCTGCGCAAGGCCATGAAATCCTCGAACCCCGTGGCCAGCGCGGCCAGCAGATCATCATAGGTGATCTGGCGCACCTGTGGCGGCTCGGTTTCGCGCCCGCCCATGCGGCGGGCGGCTTCGGCCATATGCGATCCGGCCGCACCCGCCGCATCGGCGGTCCATGTCAGGGGGTTTCCGATTGTCTTGACCATTTGCGTTCCTCCGGTGCGGGCCTGTGGGAACGTCGTCAGGTATAGGCCTGCGGCGGAGCGCGGCGAGACCCGGATGGCCGCGCGCTGTGCCTTCAGTCTAGCGCAAATGGCACCCGGTGTCGCTCACAGTGGCGCGAGCGGCGGGCAGGGTCACGGCAGGTTGAAGACCCGTGTGGGGTGCAGTTCCCCGGCACGGTAGATGCCCACGGCCACCGGCTGACCGTTGCACGACGCCCAGGCTTCCTCGCCGTACTCGGCCCCCTGGTTGACGCGGCCGGGATTGCCGTGACGCAGGCGGGTGGCGGCCTCGGGCGCGCAGGGCAGTTCGGGCAGGTCGGCAAGACCGGTTTCCAGCGGCAGCAGGTAGCGGTCGAGCGCGGGATCCTTCGCCTCGGCCTCGATCTGCGCCATTGTCAGGCCATCCTCGGCGTCGAAGGGGCCGGACCAGACCCGGCGCAGCTCGCGCACATGGCCGAGGCATCCCAGCGCCTCGCCCAGATCACGGGCGATGGCGCGCACGTAGCCGCCCTTGCCGCAGACCATTTCCAGGGTGACGTGATCGGCGTCCTCGCGGGCGACGCGGGCCAGGCTTTCGACAAAAAGCGGCCGCGCGGCCAGTTCCGGCGTGTCGCCGTCGCGGGCCAGTTTATAGGCGCGCTGGCCGTCGATCTTCACCGCCGAGTACAGCGGCGGCACCTGCTGGATATCCCCCACGAATTGCGCCAGCGCGGCGTCGATCTGGCCGTCATCGGGGCGCAGGTCCGAGGTCGCCAGAACCCGGCCTTCGGCATCGTCGGTATCGGTGGCCACCCCCAGCCGCACGGTGAAGCGATAGGCTTTCAGCGCATCGGTGATATAGGGTACGGTCTTGGTGGCCTCGCCAAGCGCCACGGCCAGAACGCCAGTGGCTTCGGGATCCAGCGTGCCTGCATGACCGGCCTTTTTCGCATCGAAGGCCCAGCGGATCTTGTTGACCACCGCGTTGGAGGTGATCCCGGCGGGCTTGTCGATGACCAGCCAGCCCGAGACGTCGCGTCCCTTCTTTCGACGTGCCATGGTCTCAGTCGTCCGGCTTTTGCAGGTCGCGCTGGACCGTCTCGCTGGAGAACAGGCGGCGGGTATCGTCCATCCGGTCGAAGGTGTCATCCAGCAGGAACCGCAACTCGGGTGCGTATTTCAGGGTCAGACCCTTCGAGACCTGGCGGCGCAGTTCATGCGTGTTGCGGCGCAGGGCCAGAAGCGCCTCTTCGGCATTTTCGCCGCCCAGGGGCAGGACAAAGGCCGTGGCGATCTTCAGGTCCGGCGAGGTGCGCACCTCGCCCACGGTGATCGACATGCGGTTCAGGTCGGGATCATGCACGTCGCCGCGCGTCAGCACATCCGACAGGGTGCGCCGGATCAGTTCGCCTACGCGCAATTGCCGCTGCGAGGGGCCGGCGCCATCATGATGCTTGTTTCGTGCCATCGGCGCTATCTAGGGGATCGGATCGGCTGCTGCAACAGGCTTTGCCAAGGGCGTCGGGGAAAGGTAACAGGGGCGGGACCATGAAAAGAAGGATGATGCGAGATGTCGGAAAGCTGCGCGATCGTGGTGATGGGGGTGTCGGGCCGGATGGGCCGGATGCTGGTGCAAACCGTGCAGGACAACCCCAAGACGCATCTGTGCGGCGCAGTCGAGCGTCCGGGCCATGACTGGATCGGCCGCGACCTGGGCGCGGCCCTTGGCGGTGCGGCAACGGGCGTGGTGGTGACGGATGATCCGGCAGAGGCGCTGGAAGGGGCCGATGCGGTGATCGATTTCACAGCACCTGCGGCCACCGTTGCGCTGGCGAAACTGGCGGCCGACAAGGGCGTCGTGCATGTGATCGGCACCACCGGCATGACCGAGGCCGATATCGCCGCCGTGGACGCGGTGACCGACCGGGGCGTCGTGGTCCGCGCCGGCAACATGAGCCTTGGCGTGAACCTTCTGGTGCAATTGACAAAGCAGGTCGCCGCCGCACTGGACGAAGATTACGACATCGAAGTGATCGAAGGCCACCACCGGCACAAGGTCGATGCGCCTTCGGGCACCGCGCTGATGCTGGGGCAGGCCGCCGCAGACGGGCGCGGCGTCGATCTGGACGAGGCCAGCGACCGGGGCCGGGACGGCATCACCGGCCCGCGCGAACGCGGCAAGATCGGCTTCCATGCCATTCGCGGCGGCGACATCATCGGCGAACACGACGTGCTGTTTGCCGCCGATGGCGAACGCATCACCCTGCGCCACGTGGCCTCGGACCGGTCGGTCTTTGCGCGCGGGGCGGTGAAGGCGGCGCTGTGGGGGCGGGGCAAGGAATCGGGTCACTATTCCATGCTGGATGTGCTCGGGCTGGGGTGATCCAGCCACGGGTCTGTCGCGTATCCCTATAAAGCAGGGAGCGTGCCATGCCATATCGTGTCTTCGCCTGGATCGCCGGGGTAAGTGTCAGCCTTGTTGCCACCGCCGCCGTGGCGGATTTTTCCCGGATCACTGACAAGCGCACCTTCGCCGAGATGGTCGCGGGCCGGCAATTGACCCGCCTGGGGATCGAATTGACCGTGACGCCGGGCGGCAACATCCGCGGTTCGGCCTTTGGCAAGCAAGTCTCGGGGGCCTGGGAGTGGCAGAACGGCTATTTCTGCCGCGATCTTGTCTGGGGTGAGCGCGACCTGGGGTTCAACTGTCAGGAGGTTGCCCTGAACGGACGGGCCTTGAAGTTCACCTCGGACCGGGGCGAGGGGCCTTCGGCGAGCCTGACGTTGCGCTAGGACTTTTGTGCCTCCGGCGGGAGTATTTTGGACAAGAAAAAGTGAGGGCCGCTTGGGACATGATCCGAGGGGGCATTTCAGGCGCGAATGAGTGGCGCCCGGGCTGACCAGGGCGCAAGACGTTCCGGGCATGGACAAAGGCCCGATGCTGCCCGCCGTCAGAAATCGATGGCGATGCCCTTCTTCTCCCAGTCGCCGTAGCGCACCGGTTCCGGGCCGTCGCGCCCGCCCAGTTCCGTGGGAAGTTCGGCCTGTCGGGCCTGCTTGCGGCGCTCTTCGGCTTCCTGCAGGGCGCGTTTTGCGGCCTCGGGCAGGGTGTCTGGATCGGGATGGCTCATGGGGCGTCCTTGTGGCTGACCTGTGCCTGATATACGCCAGACGTCGCAACGCTCAAGGGGGCCGGAGGGCGCAGGGGATGGCACAGGAAGACCGAAAGAGTGCCGCACCGGGCGGTCAGGCGGCCCGCAAGGCGGCCGTGGGCCTGCTGGTGGCGGTTCTGGAAGAGGGCCAGTTGCTGGCCGCGGCGGTGGATGCCGAAGGCGGACCGCTGGCCGGACTGGCGCCCGACGACCGGGCGCGCGCGCAACGTCTGGCGAGCGAGACCCTGCGGCACCTGGGACCGACCGATGCGGTTCTGAAGCCCTTCGTGCGCAAACCCCCACCGCCAGCGGCGCGGAACCTGCTGCGGCTGTCGGTGGTTGAATTGTGCCACCTGGGCGCGGCGGCGCATGGGGTGGTGGATTCGGCGGTCAGCCTGGCGGGCAGCGATCCGGCGACGGCGCGGCTGAAGGGCCTGGTCAACGCGGTGTTGCGCCGGGTGGCCGAAGACGGGCCGGAGATCTGGGCGCGGCAGCAGGCACAACGGCTGCCGAACTGGCTGCGGGGGCGGCTGCAATCGGCCTATGGCGGCAAGGTGACTGCCGCGATCGAGGTGGCACATGCGGTCGGGGCACCGCTGGATCTGACGGCGCGCGAGGCCGCAGCGCTGGCCGAGACGCTTGGCGGCGATCTTCAGCCTACGGGGTCGGTGCGGCTTAAGGGCTCGCGTCAGGTCTCGGGTTTGCCGGGGTATGATACGGGTGCCTTCTGGGTGCAGGATGCGGCGGCGGCGCTGCCGGCGCGATTGCTGGCCGCGAAGCCGGGCGAAACGGTGCTGGATCTTTGCGCAGCCCCCGGCGGCAAGACCCTGCAACTGGCCGCCGCCGGTGCGTCGGTCACGGCGCTGGATGCCTCCGAATCGCGGTTGCGCCGCCTGCATGACAACCTGCGCCGTACCGGGCTTGGGGCCGAGGTCGTGGTGGCCGATGCGCTGGCCTGGGAGGGCGGGGCCTATGACGCCGTGCTGCTGGATGCGCCCTGTTCGGCCACCGGCACGATCCGCCGCCATCCCGACCTGCCCTTCGTCAAGCAATCGTCGGACATCCGGGGGCTGGCGGATTTGCAGCGGCAGATGCTTGACCGGGCGCTGGCCTGGGTGAAACCCGGCGGGCGGCTGGTCTATTGCACCTGTTCGCTGCTGCCCGAGGAGGGCGAGGATCAGATCGCTGGGCTGCTGGAACGCACACCGGGCCTGCGGGTCGATCACGACGGCTTGAACGCCCTGCCGGGACTTGAGCCGGGCTGGCTGGGGCCGTTGGGGTTGCGCCTGCGGCCGGACTACTGGGCCGAACGCGGGGGCATGGACGGGTTCTTCATCACGCTTCTGCGTCCGGAGGCGTGAGGCCAATTGGGCGATGACAGGGCGCGCGCGCCTGCCTATGGTCCGGCGGGCGCATTGAAACGAACGGGGTTTTCATGGCGGGACTGGCCGGGGGCAAAGCCTATCGCGTGACCGGGATCGACCGGCTGCATGCCCGGCTGAGCGGGCCGATGCACCGCCGTCTGGCGCTGCGCGCCGATCCGGCCTGGGCGGTCTTTGGCCATGCCGCGCGGGGCGAGGCCCTGCTGGCCGGGCATTTCGGCCTTGGCGAACCCAGCCCCCGCCCTGGCGAGCCCATCTGGGACATTCACTGCGACGACCCGCTGCGTGAGCAGGGGCGGCAGGCGTTCCGCTGGCTGGACGATCTGGCGGCGCTCTCGGCACCGCAAGCACAGCGCGTGGCCTGCCAATGGGTGCAGATCTGGCTGAACCGCTTCGGCAAGGGGCATGGGCCGGGCTGGCACGTGGTGATCGCGGCGGAACGGCTGGACCGGCTGCTGCGCTACATGACGTGGCTGAGCACCGGGACGGACGCCGTGCCGCTGGCGGTTCTGGAGCGAACGGTCGCGCGCCACCAGCGGTTCGTGCAGCGGCGGTTGCGGCAGGTGCCGGGCGGCTTCGACGGCCTGCTGACCTGGACACGCCTTCTGACCGCGGGGGCCTGCCTGACTCAGTCCGAGGCGCTGCAGGCCAAGGCAAAGGCGGCGTTGGAGCCGCTGTGCGCAAAGCTGATCGACACCAAGGGCGGCATTCCGACCCGCAACCCCGAGGAACTGGCCGATCTTTTCGTGGCGCTGGCCATGGCCGCGCGGGCGTTGGACCTGGCGGAATTGTCACCCGGGCCGGAACATGCCGGCGCGCTGGCGCGACTGGCGCCTGTGGTGCGCGGGGTGCGGCTGGGCACCGGCGGGCTGGCACGGTTTCAGGGCGGCAGTGCCGGATGCGCGGTGACGCTGGATGCGGCGATGTCGGTGGTGCAGGGCGCACGCGGCGCAGGCCCGGCGATGCCCATGGGCTATGTGCGGCTGGTGCGCGGGCGCAGCATTGTCGTGGCCGATGTGGCGCCGCCGCCGCTGGCGGTGCCCGGCGCCGATCCCCATGCCGGGGCGCTGGGGTTCGAGATGACCTCGGGCCGCCGTCGCCTGATTGTCAATTGCGGCTCGGGCGCCGGGTTCGGGGTGGAATGGCACAGTGCTGCCCGACAGAGCGCCTCGCACAGCACGCTGATCGTGGACGGGCAGTCTTCCTGTCCGCTGGAGCCTTTGGGGCGGGCGGCGCGGCGCAGCACGGAACTGCCGGAAGATGTGGAAGTCGAATTGCATGGCGACACGCCAGATACGCATGTGGTGGCCGCCCACAACGGCTATGCCCCAGGCTATGGTCTGATTCATGTGCGGCGGCTGGACCTCGACCTGTCGGGCGGGGTGCTGCGCGGCGAGGATCTGCTGAGCGCGGTCACCGAGACCGAGAAGCGGCGGTTTTCCGGCGCCCATGACGGGCGCGGGGTGCCCTTTGCCCTGCGCTTTCACCTGCACCCGGAGGTGACCGCCCAGCAGGAGGACGGCACCGGTCCGGTGCATCTGGCGTTGCCGTCGGGGGAACGCTGGTGCTTCCGCGTCGAGGGCGCGCTGTCCTTGCGTCTTGACGCCAGCGTGTATCTGGACAACACCCGCGCCGAACCGCGTGCGAGCCGACAGATCGTTCTGGAGGGGCGGGCGCGCGACTTTGCCACGACGATCCGATGGCGGCTTGAGAAAGAGGGCGACATGCCCGATTTTCTGCGCGAGAACCCGCGCGACGGGCTGCTGGACGACCCTGTACCGGGCCCGGCCTGAAAGGACCAAGACAATGACCGACCGCGCGCCGCTGCGCTCTGCGCTGCTATCCGTTTCCGACAAGACCGGTCTGGTGGAGTTCGCCACCGCCCTGAACGCGAAGGGGGTCAAGCTGCTGTCCACCGGCGGTACCGCCAAGGCGCTGCGTGACGCCGGGCTGGAGGTTACAGATGTGGCCGAGGTCACCGGCTTTCCCGAGATGATGGACGGGCGCGTCAAGACACTGCACCCGCGCGTGCACGGCGGCCTGCTGGCCCTGCGCGACAACGATGCGCATCTGGAGGCGATGGAGAGCCACGGCATCGACCCTATCGACCTGCTGGTGGTCAACCTTTATCCCTTCGAGGCCACGGTGGCCGCCGGGGCGGATTACGACACCTGTATCGAGAATATCGACATCGGCGGCCCGGCAATGATCCGCGCGGCGGCCAAGAACCATGTCTTCGTGTCGGTGGTGGTCGATCCGCAGGATTACGACGCCCTGCTGGCCGAAATGGAAGCCCAGGATGGCGAGACCACCTATGTGTTCCGCCAGAAGCTGGCCCAGACCGCCTATGCCCGCACCGCCGCCTATGATGCTGCCGTGTCGAGCTGGATGGCCGATGCCCTGGGCGAAACCGCGCCGCGCCGCCGGGCCTTTGCCGGGACGCTGGCCCAGACCCTGCGCTATGGTGAGAACCCGCATCAGGCGGCGGCCTTCTATACCGATGGCTCCAGCCGCCCCGGCGTCGCAACGGCGCGCCAGCATCAGGGCAAGGAACTGTCCTATAACAACATCAACGACACGGATGCGGCGTTCGAACTGGTGGCGGAATTCGATCCGGCCGAGGGGCCTGCATGCGCCATCATCAAGCACGCCAACCCTTGCGGCGTGGCGCGTGGTGCGACGCTGGCCGAAGCCTATGGGCGCGCTTTCGACTGCGACCGCACCTCGGCCTTCGGGGGCATCATCGCGCTGAACCAGCCGATCGACGGGCCGACCGCCGAAGCCATCACCGAGATCTTCACCGAAGTGGTGATCGCACCGGCGGCGGATGACGCGGCGATGAGTATTTTTTCCAAGAAAAAGAACCTGCGGCTGCTCACCACTGGCGGGCTGCCGGATCTGACGGTGGCGGCGCAGACCTATCGGCAGGTCGCGGGCGGGATGCTGGTGCAGGACAAGGACATCGGGCGGATTTCGCGCGACGATCTGAAGGTGGTCACCAAGCGGGCACCGTCGGAGGCCGAGCTGGCGGATCTGCTTTTTGCCTGGAAGGTGGCCAAGCACGTGAAGTCCAACGCCATCATCTATGTCAAGGATGGCGCGACGGTCGGTGTGGGTGCGGGGCAGATGAGCCGCGTGGACAGCACCCGGATCGCCGCGCGCAAGGCGCAGGACATGGCCGAGGCGATGGGGCTGGACGCACCGCTGACGCAGGGTTCGGTTGTAGCGTCGGACGCGTTCTTCCCCTTTGCCGACGGGCTGATCACCGCCGCCGAGGCGGGCGCCACGGCGATCATCCAGCCCGGCGGCTCGATGCGCGACGACGAGGTCATCGCGGCGGCAGATGAGGCCGGGCTGGCGATGGTCTTCACCGGCATGCGCCATTTCCGGCACTGAGCCGATGCGGGGGCTGTGGAGCGCGGCGCTGCTGGTGCTGATCCTGGACCAGGCGTCGAAATGGGCGGTGGTCTGGGGTCTGAACCTGAAGGACCGTCTGGTGATTGACGTGGCCCCGCCTTACTTGCGTTTTGTGATGGGCTGGAACGAGGGCATCAATTTCGGCCTGTTCTCCGGGGCGCCCGGCGCGGCGCGCTGGATCCTGATCGCGCTGGCGCTGGCGATCTGCGCCTGGGTGATCCGCTTTGCCCGCGCCGACGGGCAGCGCCGGGTGCTTTGGGCCGCCGGCGCGCTGGTGGGCGGGGCGCTTGGCAATGTGGTGGACCGGCTACGGTTCGGCGCGGTGGCCGACTTCCTGAACATGTCGTGCTGCGGGATCAACAACCCCTTTGCCTTCAATCTGGCCGATGTGGCGGTGTTTACTGGCGCCGCGGCGCTGGTTCTGTGGGCGCGCCCGGCAAACACCCCGTGACGCGGCCCCAAAGCTGCGCTAGAGAAGGGGCCGACCCGAGATCGGAGAGTTTGTCCAAGTGACGCCCCTGCGCCTGAGCCTGCTTGCCCTTGTCGTTCTGTCCGCCTGCGGCAGCGACAACCCGGACCTGATGAATTTCGCCGCCAGCCGCACCGGCCCGGACGAATTTCTGGTGGCGCCGGCGCGCCCGCTGGAGACACCACCCGATCCCAAAGCCCTGCCAGCCCCGATTTTGGGCGCACAGAACCGCGCCGATCCCACGCCCTTCGAGGATGCGGTGGTGGCGCTTGGCGGGTCGGCCAGTGCGTTGAAACGCGGCGGCATCCCCGCCTCGGACGGCGGGCTGGTGCGCTATGCCGGGCGCTATGGCACCGATCCCACCATCCGCAAGACACTGGCCGACGAGGACCTGAAGTTCCGCCGGGACAACGATGGCCGCTTGCTGGAGCGCTGGTTCAACGTAAACGTCTATTACGACGCCTACAGCAGCATGTCGCTGGATCAGCAGGCCGAGATCGCGCGATTCCGCCGGATGGGTGTCGAAACCCCGTCGGCACCGCCGGCCGAGCTGAAACCGCGCTGATCCTGCTCACATCCTCGCGTGGTGGCTTGTACCGCGCGCGCCATGGCGTATCTGTTTGGAAACCCTGACAGGAGGCGTCATGATTTCTACCCTACGCAACATGTCGATCGCATTGGCCTGTGCTGTCGCCCTGCCCGTGGCGGCCGCCGAGGACGTGACCAGTTTCACGCTGGACAACGGTATGGAGGTGGTCGTTGTCGAGGATCACCGCTCGCCCGCCGTGGTGCACATGATCTGGTACAAGGTCGGCGCGGCGGATGAAACGCCCGGCACTTCCGGTGTCGCGCATCTGCTGGAACACCTGATGTTCAAGGGCACCGAGACCCGCGAACCGGGTGAATTCTCGGGCATCGTGCAGGCCAATGGCGGCTCCGAGAACGCGTTTACCTCGTGGGACTACACTGCCTATTTCCAGCGCGTGGCCGCCGACTTGCTGCCGCAGATGATGGAGATGGAGGCTGACCGCATGTCGAACCTGCGCCTGACCGAGGAGCAGACCGCGCCCGAGGTCAGCGTGGTGCTGGAGGAGCGCAACCAGCGCATCGATTCCAACCCGGCTGCGCTGTACCGCGAACAGGCGCGCGCGGCGCTGTACCTGAATCACCCCTACGGGCGGCCGATCATCGGCTGGCGGCACGAGGTGGCGGCCCTGGGGGCCGAGGCGGCGCTGGAGTTTTATGGAGAGCATTACGTCCCGAACAACGCGGTTCTGGTGGTGGCCGGCGATGTCACACCCGAGCGTGTGCGTGACCTGGCCGAGGCATACTACGGCCCGATCCCGCCGAACCCGGAGCTGGCCCCGCGGGAGCGCGTGACCGAGCCGCCGCATCTGGCCGCCCGGCGCATGGTGTTTGAGGATCCGCGCATCGCACAGCCCTATCTGACCCGCACCTATCTGGCGCCCGAGCGCGACAGCGGCGATCAGGACACGGCGGCGGCTTTGCTTTTGCTGGCCGATCTGCTGGGGGGCACCCCGGCGACCTCGCATCTTGGGCAGGCGCTGCAATTCGGCAGCCAGCAGGCGGTCTATACAGCCGCCTACTACCAGCCAACCTCGCTGGACGCGTCGAGCTTTTCCATCACCCTTGTCCCGGCGGACGGGGTGACGCTGGAAGACGCCGAAGCGGCGTTGGATGAAGAAATTGCGGCCTTTCTGGATGGCGGCGTCGATGCCGAACAGTTGGCGCGGCTGAAACGGCAGTACGCGGCGGATGCGATCTATGCCAAGGACAACGTGAAGGGCCGGGCACAGCAGATCGGGGCGGCGCTGACCTCGGGGCTGACGCTGGCCGATGTGGAGGCCTGGCCGGAGGTGATCCAGTCCGTCACCGCCGAGGATATCCTGGCCGCCGGACGCGCGGTGCTGGTGCCCGAGGGCTCGGTCACGGGCTGGTTGCGCGCGCCGGCGGATCCGGCGGACCTTGTGGAGGTAAGCCAATGAAACGCCTAGTCGCTGCTGTAGCCCTGTGGATCGGGGCCGCGCTGCCGTTGCACGCCAGCGTCGAGATCACCGAGGTCACCACGCCGGCGGGGTTCACCGTTTGGCTGGTCGAGGAACCGGCCATCCCGGCGGTGTCGCTGGAGATCCTGTTCAAGGGCGGCACCTCGCTGGATCAGCCGGGCAAGCGGGGCGCGACCTATCTGATGACCGCGATTCTTGAGGAAGGCGCGGGCGATCTGGATGCCCTGGGCTTTGCCCAGGCGCGCGACGATCTGGCGGCCAGTTTCGGCTTTGATGCCAGCGACGACTACGTGTCGGTCTCGGCCCGGTTCCTGAGCGACACCACGGATGAGGCGATGGCGCTTCTGGCCGACGCGCTGGCTGCCCCGCGGTTCGACGGAGATGCCGTGGAACGCGTGCGGGCGCAGGTGCTGGTGGGACTGCGCGGCGATGCCGAGGATCCCGACACCGTCGCCTCGACCGCCTTTTCCGAGATGACATTCGGCGACCATCCCTATGGCACGCCGGGGGAAGGCACGATCGACACCGTCGCGGCCCTGACGCGGGACGATCTGCTGGCCGCCCACAAGGGCGCGTTGGCGCAGGACCGGGTCTATATTGGCGCGGCGGGCGACATCTCGCCCGAGAAACTGGCGCAAGTGGTCGATGCCCTGATGGCCCGGCTGCCGGAAACCGGGGCGGCCCTGCCGCCGCCGGTTGCGCCGAACTTCCCCGGCGGCGTGCAGGTGGTGCCTTTCGACACCCCGCAATCGGTGATCACCTTTGCCCAGCCGGGGCTGGATCGTGACCACCCGGATTATTTCGCGGCCTATATCGCCAACCAGATCCTGGGTGGCAGCGGCTTCGAGGCCCGCCTGATGACCGAGGTGCGCGAGAAGCGCGGGCTGACCTACGGCATCTATTCCTACCTTCTGGGCAAGGATCAGGCCGACCTGCTGATCGGCCGCGCCTCGACCGCCAATGCACGCGCCGCCGAAACCATCGATGTGGTGCGGGCGGAATGGGAGCGCATGGCCACCGAAGGACCGACCGAAGAAGAGGTGGCGAAAGCCAAGACCTTCCTGATCGGCGGCTACCCGCTGCGGTTCGACGGCAACGCCGCCATTGCGGGGATCATGGTGGGGATGCAGGCCGGTGGCTTGCCCATCGACTATATCGCCTCCCGCAACGACCGGATGGCCGCCGTCACGGTGGAGGACGTGCGCCGTGTGGCGGGTGAATTGCTTGATCCCCAGGCGTTGACCTTCCTTGTGGTGGGCCAGCCCGAGGGGTTGGAAGCCGGCAACTGAGCGGCTGGCAGAATCGTCGGGCTCCATGCTACAGATTGTGGTATGGAGCTTGCATTGCCCAATATACCGCGTGAATCGCCCCGGATTGCCCCATTGGACGAGGCGGCGATCAACCGCATCGCCGCTGGTGAGGTGGTGGAACGTCCGGCCTCGGCGGCCAAGGAGTTGGTCGAGAACGCGCTGGATGCGGGCGCGCGGCGGATCGAGGTCGCCTATGCCGACGGCGGCAAGACCCTGTTGCGGGTCAGCGACGACGGCCACGGCATCCGGGCCGAAGATCTGCCGCTGGCGCTGAGCCGACATGCGACGTCGAAGATCGACGGCTCCGACCTGCTGAACATCCATTCCTTTGGCTTCCGGGGCGAGGCGCTGGCCTCGCTGGGGGCTGTGGCGCGGCTGACCGTCACCTCGCGTCACGGCACGGAAGACGCCGCCGAAATCTCGGTGCGCGGCGGGGCGCCGGGGCCGGTGCGGCCCGCGGCCCTGCGCAGCGGCACGCGGGTCGAATTGCGCGATCTGTTCCATGCGACCCCGGCGCGGCTGAAATTCCTGCGCTCGGACCGGGCCGAAACCCAGGCGCTGCTGGACACGCTGCGGCGGCTGGCCATGGCCGCGCCGCAGGTGGGGTTCGTGGTGCGCGACCTGTCGGGCGGCGGCGACGGGCGCGTGGTGCTGCGCGCCGACCCGGAAGCGGGCGAGGGGGCCGAGGCGTTGCTGGGCCGGTTGTCGCGGCTGATCGGCAAGGAGTTTGCTGAAAACGCGGTGCCGATCTTGGCCGAGCGCGAAGGCCACCACCTGTCGGGCTTCGCGGCGCTGCCCACCTATTCGCGGGGGGCTGCGGTGGCGCAATACCTGTTCGTCAATGGCCGCCCGGTGCGCGACAAGCTGCTGACCGGGGCGCTGCGGGCCGGGTATTCGGACCTGCTGAGCCGCGATCGTTATCCGGCGGCGGCGCTGTTCGTGTCCTGCGATCCGATGCGGGTGGATGTGAACGTGCACCCGGCCAAGGCCGAGGTGCGGTTCCGCGATCCGGGGCTGGTGCGCGGGTTGATCGTGTCGGGGCTGCGTCATTGTCTGGCCGAGGCCGGGCATCGGGCCTCGAGCACCGTGGCGGGTGCGACGCTGGGGGCGTTCCGCCAAGAGACCGGGGCGGCGGGTCCGGCGCGGCTCTATCAGATGGACCGTTCCGCCCCCGCCGCGCGGCAGATGGCGTACCAGGCCCAGGCGCCGCAGGCGGCCGTGGACGGCTTCGGCTTTGCCGAGGCGCCCTCGGCACGGGTGGAAGCGGAGCCTACGCCCGACCACGCGGATGGCGGGGAAGCCCCCGCTATCGGCTATCTGGGCGCGGCGCGGGCGCAATTGCACGAGACCTATATCGTGGCGCAGACCGCCACCGGCATGGTGCTGGTGGATCAGCACGCCGCCCATGAACGACTGGTCTACGAGCGGCTGAAAACCCAGCGCGCGCACCGCGGCGTCGCTTCGCAGGCCCTACTGATCCCCGAGATCGTGGAGCTCGGCCCCGACGATGCCGCCACCCTGCTGGCCGAGGCCGAGGCGCTGGACGGTCTGGGCTTGAGCCTTGAGCCCTTCGGCCCCGGTGCCGTTGCGGTGCGCGCCACCCCGGCGCTGCTGGGTCCGGTCAACGCCGAGGCGCTGTTGCGCGACCTGCTGGATGAATTGCGCGAAGGCGGCGCGGTGGAGACCGGCAATATCACCGCCCGTATCGACGCGGTGCTGTCGCGGATGGCCTGTCACGGCTCGGTACGGGCCGGGCGGCGGATGCAGGCCGACGAAATGAACGCTCTGCTGCGCGAGATGGAGGCGACGCCGCATTCGGGCCAATGCAACCATGGCCGCCCGACCTATGTGGAACTCAAGCTGGCCGATCTGGAACGGCTGTTCGGGCGCAGCTGATGCCTGCATTGGACCTTCCGCACTCCCTGCCGGAGCTTCTGGCGGACCCGATGGCGATGCTGGCGCTGGCCAGCGCGGCGGTGCTGGTCTTGTTCCTGCTGCTGATCCTTGCCGCCCTGCGCGCGGCGGGGCGCACTGCCCGGATGATGCCGGAGGCGCTGCGCGAGATTTCAGCCATGGGGCGCCGGGTCGAGGGGATCTCGCAGGCCCAGCAGCAGCTTTCGGGCGGCCTCAGCCATGTGGCCGAGGCGCAGGCGCGGGCGCAGGTGGTGACCCTGTCCACGGTCGAGCGACGGCTGGAGGAAGTCACCAAGTCCATGGGCGACACGCTGCACGGCACCGCCACCCGCACCGCCCGGTCGCTGGGCGAGTTGCAGCAGCGGCTGGAGACCATCGACAAGGCGCAAAGCAATATCGAGAAACTGTCCGGCGACGTGCTGGGCCTGCAGGACATCCTGTCCAACAAGCAGGCGCGCGGGGCTTTCGGCGAGATCCAGCTGCACGACATCGTCACCAAGGCCCTGCCCGCCGACAGTCACGGCTTTCAGGTGACCCTGTCCAACGGCAAGCGCGCCGATTGCGTGATCCACCTGCCGAACCCGCCGGGGCCGCTGGTGATCGACAGCAAGTTTCCGCTGGGCGACTATGAAGACCTGGTCAATGCCGACAGCGACCATGCAAAAACCGCTGCCGCGCGCAAATTCAAGACCGCCGTCCGGGGCCACATCAAGGCCATTGCCGAGCGCTATATCATCGAGGGCGAGACCGCCGAGGGTGCGCTGATGTTCGTGCCGTCCGAAGCGGTCTATTCCGAATTGCACGCCCGGTTTCCCGAGGTCGTGCGCGAAGGCTTCGACGCGCGGGTCTGGCTGGTCTCGCCCACCACCTGCATGGCCACGCTGAACACTCTGCGCGCGGTGCTGAAGGACGTGCGGATGCGCGAACAGGCCGGGGTGATCCGCAAGGAACTGGCCCTGCTGCACAAGGATGTGGAACGGCTGAGCAGCCGCGTCGGCAATCTGGATCGCCACTTCGGACAGGCCGCCAAGGATGTTGCCGACATCAAGATCTCGGCGGAAAAGGCCAGCCGCCGGGCGCAGCGCATGGATGCTTTCGACTTCGAGGAGGTCGCCGCCCCCGAGGCGGCGCCGAAACCGGACGCGGAGCCTCTGGCGGTGATCCGCTCCTGAGCCTCAGCCGCCCAGAAATCGCGCCACGAGGCTGAGCGTCACCGGAATGGTGACGAAGGACATGGCCGTCTGCAGGCTCATGATCGCGGCCATCACCGCACTGTCGCCGCCCATCTGCCGCGCCAGCGTGTAGGACGAG
The DNA here is from genome assembly GCF_040689105.1 of Meridianimarinicoccus marinus. NCBI lineage: Bacteria > Pseudomonadati > Pseudomonadota > Alphaproteobacteria > Rhodobacterales > Paracoccaceae > Meridianimarinicoccus > Meridianimarinicoccus marinus. The sequence goes on along the minus strand of NZ_JBFBVU010000019.1, from coordinate 32,632 downwards.
GTCGCCGTCGGCACCGCCGCATAGATCAGCGCCACGGTCATCTGCGTCTGGGTCAGCCCCACCAGCAGCGACAGGCCCACCACCACCGCCGGGAACAGCAGGAATTTGCTCCCCGCCGACAACAGGGTCAGCGGCACGGCGGCGGTCAGCTGGCGCGCCTTCAGGCTGGCCCCGACGCTGAGCAGCATGATCGGCAACGCGGCTGACCCCAGGATACGAGAAGTTTCGTGCAGCACCGGCACCGCCGTCTGCCCCGTGGCATTGGCCAGAAGCCCCGCCAGAACCGACAGGATCAGTGGATTGGTGGCCAGATCGCGCAGGATCCGGCGCCACAGGCCCGACTCGGATCGGTCGGCGTGCAGCGCCACCATGCAGGGCACGATGACAAAACTGGTCACCGGGATGTACATGGCCGAGGCCAGCGCGGCCAATGCCAGCCCTTCGGCCCCCAGCAACTGCTCGGATGCCGCCAGCGCGATGAAGGTGTTGTGGCGCGATGCGCCTTGCAGAAGCGAACTGGCCACCGGGCCGGGCAGCTTCGCGGCCCGTGCCGCCAGCAGCCCATAGATCACCGCGATGAAGAACCCGCCCAGGATTACGACCGCATAGGGGCCGACCATGGCCGGATCCAGATGCGCGGTCGACGTCTGGTGAAACAGCAGCGCCGGCATCAGCACCCAGTAGACGAGCTTGTCGTTCAGGGTCCAGAACTCGAAGCTGGGAATGCCCTTGCGGCGCAGGACATTGCCCAACACCAGCAGGGCAAAGATCGGCGCGATGGCAAGGGCAATGGTCAGCATGCGTCCGGGCTACGCCCGAAGACGCAGCCGTGCAAGGGGGCTTCAGATCCGCAGGAAGGGCTGCGCCAGTCGCGGCAGCAGCGAGGTGAAGCGCAGCTTGGCGTCGGTCACCGCAAGGCAGATACAGGGCTGCGGCCCGAAGGCGATGGGCGTGTGTTCGTCGGATTCATCGGCGACCTCGATGTCGCCGCGATGAAACTCGCCGCCCTCGTCGCGATAGGCGCCCTGCAGGACAAGGGTCAATTCGATCCCGTTGTGACCGTGATCCGGCACCGCCGTGCCCGAGGGGATATATAGCAGTCGCGCCGTGGCCTCGTCAGCGGTTTCAAGGATCGCCTGTTTGACCCCCATGCCGACTCCGCGCCATTTCACCGCGTCCAGATCGCCGCCGATATAGTCCTGCAGCGGGGCCGGAAACAGGCTGTCGGGTCGGGGGGGCGGGGGCAGGGCGTCGGGCATCTTTCCGCCGATCAGGGCCAGCGTGGCGGCCAGGCAATCGTCCGAGATGGTCGCTGCCGGCGTAGTGTCCAGAACGGCACCGCCCACGGCGTCAAAAGTTTCAAGCCGCGCCCGGCTGTCGTCGTCCAGCGACACGTGACTGGCCACGGCAAGGCTGAAGGCTTCGGGCAGGACACCTGCCGAATATGCCATCAGGAACTTGTCTGGAATATGGTGTTGAACCATGGGCCTGGGTTACCTCATCTCGTGGCGCAGCTTCTCCAACGCCAATCTAATGCGCGACTTGATCGTGCCCAGTGGCAAACCGGTTTCCGCAGCGATCTCGCTGTGGGACAGGTCGCCGAAATAGGCGCGTTCGACCAGAAGGCGCTGTTTCTCGGGCAGGGCGGCAAGGGCCGTGGTCAGACGGGCGCTTTCCTGCTGGATGACAAGGACCTCGGACTGTTCCGGTTCCGGCTCGGGCGCCCATGGCAGGTCTTCCGGCTCGGGCCGGTTGAGCTTGCGCAGCAGGTCGATCTTGCGGTTCCGCGCGATCGTGAAGATCCAGGTGGCCACGCTGGCGCGGGTCTCGTCGTATTGATGCGCCTTCTGCCACACGGTTGCCATCACCTCTTGAGTCACTTCCTCGGCCAGACTGTCGCTGGCGCCGGACTTGATCAGGAACCCCTTCACGCGCGGGGCAAAATGTCGGAACAACGCGACAAAGGCCGTCTGGTCCTGCGCGCTTCGGATGCGCGCCATACAGTCGACCCATTGCGTGTCCGGTCGGTCGTCTTCAATCAAGCTGCTCTCACGACAGGTTCGCCATGCCCCGTTCGATATGGTGGTCATATCGTCTAGCGACATATCCGGCCTGCAAGCAAGAACATCTGTTCGTTAGACGCGCCAGCCTTCGGGTCGGATCACTTATTTTCCGTTTCAGTGCGCGGTTTTTCATCCAGTGGCGACCGGGGCGCGTACTAAGGGGCAAGTTCCTTCTGATTTCGGAGTTTCGCCAATGCCCTATGATCGCCTTCCCCAAGCTGCCAAACGCATCGCTGTCATCGGGGGGGGGATTTCGGGCATGGGCGCGGCGCACGCTTTGGCAGCCGATCATCTGGTTACCCTGATCGAGGCCGAACCCCGGCTGGGCGGCCACGCGCGCACGGTGCTGGCGGGCAAGCGCGACGATCAGCCGGTGGACACCGGGTTCATCGTCTTCAACCACGCCACCTATCCCAATCTGCGGGCCCTGTTCGACGAGTTGGACGTGCCCACCGCCAAGGCGCAGATGACCTTCGCAACCTCGGTGGATGGCGGCCGGTTCGAATATGCGCTCAACTCGCTCGACAGCGTGTTCGGGCAGCGCCGGAACATCGCCGATCCCCGGTTCTGGGGCTTCCTGCGCGATATCGCCCGGTTCAATTCGCAGGCCGAGGCGCTGGTCGAGGGCGAGGAGATGACCATCGCCGGGCTTCTGGGCAAGTTGGGCACCGGCGCGTGGTTCCGCGACTATTACATCCTGCCGTTCTCGGGGGCGATCTGGTCGACGCCGACCCATGGCATTCTGGAGTTTCCGGCGGCGGCGCTGGTGCGCTTCTTCCGCAACCATGCGCTGCTGTCCGCGACCGGACAGCACCAGTGGTACACGGTGCGCGGCGGGTCTGTGGAATATGTGCGACGGTTGCACGCCAGCATGACCGCGCGCGGCGTCGATATCCGCACCGGCACCAGGGTCACCGGCGTCACCCGGACCGCCTTTGGCGTGCAGGTCGCGACCGAGGGTCAGGGGTGGGAGGACTTCGACGAGGTCGTTCTGGCCACCCATTCCGACATTTCGCTGAAGCTGTTGCAGGATGCCGATCCGCAGGAACAGGCCGCGCTGTCGGCCATCCGCTATCAGCCCAACACGGCGGTGCTGCATTCCGATGCCCGCCTGATGCCCCGGCGCAAACGCTGCTGGGCCGCTTGGAACTATACCGAGGCCGCGGGTGCGCGCCCCGACCGCATTTCGCTCAGCTACTGGATGAACGCGCTGCAGCCGATCCCCAAGCACGATCCGCTGTTCGTCACCCTGAACCCCGTGCGCGAGATCCGCGACGAGACCATCCACGACACCACCACCTTCCACCATCCGGTCTACGATGTGGGCGCGCTGGCCGCGCAGCAGGTGTTGAAGGCGCGCAACGGTCAGAACCGCACGTGGTTCTGCGGCGCCTGGATGCGCAACGGCTTCCATGAAGACGGGCTGGCCTCGGCGCTGGACGTGGTCGCGGGGCTGCAGACGCCGCTGCAGATCGCGGCGGAATGAGGCATGTGGATCACATATCCGGCCAGACCTTTCATGGCCGCAAGGGAAAGGTGGAAAACGCCTTTCGCTACAGCGTGGACTATTGCCTGCTGGATCCCGAACAGGCGCAGGGCCCGGCGCTGTTTTCGCGCAATCGCCGCAACCTGACCGCGCTGCACGACCGCGACCATGGCGGTGCACCGGGCGAGGGGCGCGGTGTGGCCTGGGTGCGCGAGGTTCTGCAGGCCCATCAGCTGGACAAGGCCGATGGCGACATCCTGCTGCTGGCGCAGCCGCGCGTGCTGGGCCATGTGTTCAACCCGGTCAGCTTCTGGCTGTGCCACGGGCGCGACGGCAGCCTGCGCGCGGTGATCGCCGAGGTCACCAACACCTACGGCGACCGCCATTCCTATCTGTGTCACCACCCCGATCAGCGCCCGATCACCCGGCATGAACGACTGTCGGCGCAGAAGATCTTCCATGTCTCGCCGTTTCAGCCGGTCGCGGGCGACTACCGCTTCCGCTTCGACATCCGCGACGATCGGCTGGGCATCTGGATCGACTACTGCCATGGCGACACCCAGCTGCTGGCCACGCTGACCGGACGGCGGCGGCGGCTGACCAATCGGGCGATCCTGTGGGCAGCGCTGCGGCGGCCATTGGGCTCGCGACGGGTGCTGGGGCTGATCCACTGGCAGGCGCTGGTGCTGTGGTGGAAGGGCGCGCGCTGGCACGTGCGCCCCGAGCCGCCAGCCGACGAGGTCTCGCGATGAACACCGCCGTCGCCGCAACCCCGCGCCTGCTGCCCTGGGCGCTGTATGGTGCCATGCTGTCGGGGGCGGGGCTGCCGATCTATATCTACGCGCCCAAATTCTTTGCCGACACCTACGGCACCAGCCTGTCGGCGCTGGCGGCGGTCCTGTTCGGGCTGCGGCTGCTGGACGTGGTGCAGGATCCCGCGCTTGGCTGGGTGTCCGAGCGTCTGGGCGCGCGGCGGGGCGTGGCGATGGCGGCGGGCGCTTTTGTGCTGGCGCTGTCGATGCTGGGGCTGTTCGCGGTGGCGCCGCCCTTGCCGCCGCTGCTGTGGTTCGCGCTGACCGTCACCGGGCTGTTCTCGGCCTTCAGTTTCCTGACCATCGGGTTCTACGCTCAGGGCGTGCGCCGGGCCGAAACGCTGCCCGGCGGGCATGTGCAACTGGCCGCGTGGCGCGAAAGCGGTGCGCTGGCAGGGGTCTGTACCGCTGCGGTTGCACCCAGCTTGCTGACCGGAGTGGTCGCGGCCCCCTATGCCGTCTTCGCCTGGGGGTTTGTCGCGGTGGTGGCGCTGGCCGCGCTGGCCATGGCGCCGATGTGGGAGTCGCAGGCCGGAGTTGAAAGTACCCCGGTGCCGCTGCGCCGCATTCTTGACGATCACCCCGCCCGCCGCCTGCTGCTGTTGGCGCTGGTCAACGCCGCGCCGCTGGCGGTCACCTCGACCTTGTTCCTGTTCTACGTGGAAAGCCGTCTTGCCGCGCCAGGGTGGGAAGGGCCACTGCTGGTGCTGTTCTTCCTCTCCGCCGCCGCTTCGGCCCCTGGCTGGAGCTGGCTGGCCGGCCTTTGGGGCGCGCGCCGCGCCTTGCAGCTGGCCATGGCGCTGGCCATCGTATCCTTCGCGGGAACCCTGACACTGGCGGCAGGCGATTTGGCATTGTTTGCCGCGATCTGCGTGCTGTCCGGGGCCAGCATCGGCGCCGATCTGACCCTGCTGCCGGCGCTGTTCGCGCGCCGGATGGCCACCATCGCCCCCAATGGCGGGCAGGGCTTCGGCCTGTGGGCGCTGGTGACGAAGCTTTGCCTGGCGCTGGCCGCGGTGGTGCTGCTGCCGCTGCTGGATGTGGCGGGCTTCCGGTCGGGGGTCGAAAATGACGCCGCCGCGCTGTGGACGCTGACTCTTGCCTACGGGCTGCTGCCCTGTGTTCTGAAACTCGTCGCGCTGGTCCTGCTGGCCGCGACCCCAATCGACGAGGTCCGATCATGACCGATCTGGTATTTCTTCTGGCCGGGATGATCCTGGCGCTGGCCGCCTTTGTTCTGGTGCAGAGCCTGTGGTCGTTCCGCGCCCAGACACCCAAGGACTACGCCGGCACCCTGCCTCAATTGGACATCCGGCAAGCCCTGCAGGGGCCGATCCTGTGCGACGGCGTCATCTATGGCCCCGCCGGGCGGGTGACGTCGCGCTTTGTCGCCGACATGCAGGGCGACTGGACCGGACGCAGCGGCGTGCTGCGCGAATCCTTCCGCTATGACAATGGCAGCCGGCAAGAGCGGGAATGGCACCTGACGCTTGGGAACGATGGCAGCATCTCCGGCACGGCCCCCGATATCCTGGGCGAGGCCACGGGTCGCCAGTCCGGCGCAACCGTCTGCCTGAAGTACCGTATCCGCCTGCCCGAGTCCGCCGGGGGCCATGTGCTGGACGTGATCGACTGGATGTATCTGGCCGAGAACGGTGCGCTCATCAATCGCAGCCAGTTCCGCAAGTTCGGCATCAAGGTGGCCGAACTGGTGGCCACCATGCGGCCCGGGATCGATGCGCAGCGCACTGCCGCCGAATGACCCGCGACTGGACCGGAAAACGCTATTGGCTGGTGGGCGCGTCTGACGGGCTGGGCAAGGCGCTGGCGCAACGGATGAGCGCCGAGGGCGCCGAGCTGGTGCTGAGCGCCCGCAGCAAGGACGTGCTGGTCGAACTGGCCGACAGCCTGCCCGGTCCGGCCCGCACGGTGCCGATGGATGTGACCGATGCGGGTTCGGTGGCCCAGGCCATGGCCGAGGTCGGCAAGATCGACGGGCTGGTCTATCTGGCGGCCACCTATTGGCCGATGGCGGCCACCGACTGGGACACTGATCGGGCGTTGACCATGACCGACACCAATTATACTGGCGCGCTGCGCGTGGTGGGGGCGGTGCTGCCGCAGTTTCTGGACCGGGACGACGGCCACATCGTGCTGACGTCGTCGCTGTCGGCCTATCGTGGCTTGCCCGGCGCCATTGGATATGGCCCGTCCAAGGCGGCGGTGATGTCTCTGGCCGAAAGCCTGTATCTGGATCTGGCCCGGACCGGCATCGCGGTGCAACTGATGAACCCCGGCTTCATCCGTACCCGGCTGACCGACAAGAACCAGTTTCACATGCCCTTCCGGATGGAGCCCGAGGACGCCGCAGCGCGGATGCTGCGCCATATGGGCAGGAAGCGCTTCTCGGCCAATTTCCCTTCGGGGTTCTCGCTGGTGTTCCGCCTCAGCCGGTTTCTGCCCGACGGGCTTTACAAACGGTTGTTTGCCGCCAAGACGTGATCCATTGTCTACTTGCGCTGGATCAAGGACCACGGCCTTGATCTGGCCCAAGCCTGCAGAGCAACCGCGGAGGGACCAATGCCAGAAATTCATGCGGATACGATCGCCCAGGTCATCCTCCTGGCGCGGGAAATGGGGGAAACCACCGCCGTCGGCGCGCACGACGGTCTGGCTGGACACTCGGGTCCGGCCGAAGCCGAATTGCGCGCCTTCATCGACGCGCTGACCGAGGATGAGAAATATAACCTTGTGGCCGTCGCATGGGTCGGGCGCGACAGTTTCAGCGCCGATGAATATGACGAAGCCTATGAAACGGCCAGCCAGGAAGACCCCTCTACCACGGCGGCCTATCTGGTGGGCACCGACCTGCTGGCCGACTATCTGGAAAGCGGGCTTGAGGCCCTGGGCATCGATCCCAGCGACGCCGAACAGGATCTGATGTAGGCCCACAGCCCGGTGGATTGGCGGAAAACACGCGCGCGGTGTCGCTTCGGGTTTCTGAGTCCGGGGCGTTGCGCCTAGACTGTGTCCGACGACGGCAAGAGGCACAGCATGACCGGCACCATTCGCTTTACGCTTGACGGCACCGAGGTCGAGGCCCGCGACGGGGAAACCCTGTGGGAGGTCGCCCGGCGCCAGGGCACAACCCTGCTGCATCTGTGCCACAAGCCTGCGCCGGGGTATCGCCCGGATGGCAACTGCCGGGCCTGCATGGTGGCGATTGAGGGCGAGCGGGCGCTGGCGGCCTCCTGCATCCGTACCCCGACCGAGGGCATGGTGGTCACCACCGCTGCGCCGCGCGAGGCGCAGGCCCGCCGCATGGTGATGGAGCTTCTGGCCGCCGACCAACCGCCCCGCGATGCCGCCCATGACGCCGGATCGCATCTTCTGGCCATGGCCGATGCCGTGCGGGTCGAAGCCAGCCGCTTCCCGCCCAAACGCGCCGACCGCATCCCGCTGCTGGACGACAGCCATGTCGCCATGGCGGTCAATCTGGATGCCTGCATCCAGTGCGGGCTTTGCGTGCGGGCCTGCCGCGAGGTGCAGGTCAACGATGTGATCGGGATGGCGGGCCGGGGCGCGGATGCCTATCCGGTGTTCGACATGTCCGATCCGATGGGCGCCTCGACCTGCGTGGCTTGCGGCGAATGCGTGCAGGCCTGCCCCACCGGGGCGCTGATGCCCGCCGCCGTGCTGGATACGGCACAGCGCGGCGACAGCCGGGACATCGACGCCGAGGTCGCCTCGATCTGCCCGTTCTGCGGTGTGGGCTGTCAGGTCTCGCTGAAGGTCAAGGGCGACAAGGTGGTGCGCGTCGACGGGATCAACGGACCGGCCAACGAGGGGCGGCTTTGCGTGAAGGGCCGCTTCGGCTTCGACTATATCCACCATCCTCACCGGCTGACCAGGCCGCTGATCCGCCGCGACGACGCCCCGCCCAAGGGGCTGAACGTCGATCCCGGCAACCTGCTGACCCATTTCTGCGAGGCAACCTGGGACGAAGCACTGGACGCCGCCGCTGGTGGGCTGGCGCGGCTGCGCGACGACACGGGGCGCCGCGTTGCCGGCTTCGGCTCGGCCAAATGCAGCAACGAGGAAGCCTATCTGTTCCAGAAGCTGATCCGGCAGGGCTTCGGGCACAACAACGTCGATCATTGCACCCGGCTGTGCCATGCCTCCTCGGTGGCGGCGCTGATGGAAAACGTCGGTTCGGGCGCGGTGACGGCCACCTTCAACCAGATTGAACACGCGGATGTGGCCATTGTCATCGGCGCCAACCCGGTCGAGAACCATCCCGTAGCGGCGACCTATTTCAAGCAGTTCGCCAAGCGCGGCGGCAAGCTAATCGTCATGGATCCGCGCGGCGTCGGCCTGCGCCGTTTCGCGACCCACATGCTGCAATTCAAGCCCGGCGCCGATGTGTCGATGCTGAACGCCATCATGCATGTGATCGTCGAGGAGGAGCTCTACGACCGCCAGTACATCGCGGCCTACACCGAGAACTGGGAGGCCGAGAAAGCGCATCTGAAGGCCTTCTCCCCCGAGGCGATGGAGCCGCATTGCGGCATCCCCGCCGAAACCCTGCGGCAGGTCGCGCGGGAGTTTGCCGGGGCGCGGGCGGCAATGATCTTTTGGGGCATGGGAGTGTCGCAGCACATCCACGGCACCGACAATTCGCGCTGCCTGATCTCGCTGGCGCTGATGTGCGGGCAGGTGGGCCGGCCCGGCACCGGTCTGCATCCGCTGCGCGGACAGAACAACGTGCAGGGCGCATCGGACGCGGGGCTGATCCCGATGTTCCTGCCCGACTATCAGCCGGTTACGGATGACGGGGTGCGTGCGGCGTTTTCCGAGATCTGGGCATCGGGCGATTTTTCCGCCGAGAAGGGCCTGACGGTGACCGAGATCCTGGATGCCGTTCACGCGGGCGAGGTGCGGGGCATGTATATCCTTGGGGAAAACCCCGCCATGTCCGACCCGGATGTGGAACACGCCCGCGACGCGCTGGCCAGGCTGGAGCATCTGGTTGTGCAGGACATCTTTCTGACCGAAACCGCCAATTACGCCGATGTGATCCTGCCCGCCGCCGCCTTCTATGAGAAAGACGGCACCGTCACCAACACCAACCGGCAAGTGCAGATGGGCCGCGCCGCCGTGACCCCGCCGGGCGACGCACGGCCCGACTGGGAAATCACCATGGCGCTGGCGCGGCGGCTGGGGCTGGACTGGGCCTATACCGATGTGTCCGAGGTCTTTGCCGAGATGAAACGCGGCATGAAGAGTCTCGACAACATCACCTGGGACCGGTTGGAGGATGAGGGGGCGGTGACCTATCCCAGCCTGTCGCCCGAGGATCCGGGACAGGCGGTGGTCTTTGGCGACGGCTTCCCGCGCGCCGGGGGCCGGGCGCGGTTCACACCCGCCGACATCGTCGCCCCGGCCGAAGCCCCGGATGCGGAGTTCCCGATGGTGCTGACCACCGGGCGGCAGTTGGAGCACTGGCACACCGGCTCGATGACCCGCCGGGCGACGGTGCTGGATGCGGTGGAGCCCGAGGCCAATTGCTCGCTGCACCCGTCAACCCTGCGCAAACTGGGGGTGGACCCCGGCGGGTTGGTGCGGCTGACCACGCGCCGGGGCAGTGTCACCGTGATGGCGCGGGCCGATCGTGCGGTCAGCCCGGATATGGTGTTTCTGCCGTTTGCCTATGTGGAAGCCGCCGCCAACATCCTGACCAACCCGGCGCTGGATCCCTACGGCAAGATCCCCGAGTTCAAATATGCGGCGGTGCGGGTGGAAAAGGCCGAAACGCTGGCGGCGCAATAGCCGCCCGTTGCGGTCACAGGCCCAGCATTGCCTTGACTGTCGGCAAGCCCGCAGCAGCGGCCATGCCCACCACCACACCGGCCACAACGCGGGGAATCACCCCGCCGATGGCCGGGGACAGAAGGCTGAGCGCGGCACAGATCACCGCGTAATAGGTCATCGCAATCGTATCCATATTCCATGATTAGCATGTCCCTGCGCGCCCGTGTCGCAAATTAAATAAACGAACGTTCAAAAAATGATTTGACCTCTCGCGCTGAGCCGCGATTATGGGGTCAGAACCTGGGCCGTCAGCCGGGCAGTCAACCCGGCACAGACCGGGATAAGGGAGGGATAAACTTTGGCATCAACTGCCCAGGCCGCCGGGGAACTGGCGTCCATTCCGCGCATTCTGGCCCGCAACGCGGCCCTTTATGGGGATCGCCCGGCCTATCGGGAGAAGGATCTCGGGATCTGGCAGGCCTGGACCTGGGCCGAGGCCGCCGCCGAGATCGAGGCGCTGGCGCTGGGGTTCATGACCCTTGGCGCGCAGCCCGGCGACAAGATCGCCATCATCGGCCGCAACCGCCCGGCGCTGTACTGGGCGATGATCTCGGCGCAGATGGTGGGTGCTGTGCCGGTGCCGCTGTATCAGGATGCGGTGGGCGAAGAGATCGCCTTCGTTCTGGAGCATTGCGAGGCCCGTTTCGTCGTCGCCGGCGACCAGGAACAGGTCGACAAGATGGTGGATGTGAAGGACAGCCTGCAACATCTCGACCACATCATCTATCTGGACCCGCGCGGTCTGCGGAAATACGACCACCAGCATCTGACCGCCTATACCGAGTTGCAGGACAAGGGCCGCGCTGCCCGGGACGAGCTGCGGCCCGAGATCAAGCGCCGCTCGGACGCCTTGGGCTATGACGACACCTGCGTGATGCTGTATACATCGGGCACGACCGGGCGGCCCAAGGGCGTGGTTCTGTCGAACCGCAACATCATCGAAACCGCCAAGAATTCAGCCGAATTCGATCATCTGCGCCAGTCCGAAGAAATCCTTGCCTATCTGCCCATGGCCTGGGTCGGGGATTTCATCTTCTCGGTCGGGCAGGCCATGTGGTGCGGCTTCTGCGTGAACTGTCCCGAAAGCGCGGACACGATGATGACCGACATGCGCGAGATCGGGCCGACCTATTATTTTGCCCCGCCGCGGGTGTTCGAGGCCAAGCTGACCTCGGTGATGATCCGGATGGAGGATGCGGGCCGTTTCAAGCGCTGGCTGTTCAAGAAGTACATGGCCGTGGCCCACCGCGTGGGCCCGGCGATTCTGGACGGCAAGCCCGTTTCGGGCGGCGATCGTCTGGCCTATCGGTTGGGCGAGATCCTTGTCTACGGGCCGCTGAAGAACACGCTGGGCCTGTCGCGGGTGCGTGTCGGCTATACGGCGGGGGAGGCCATCGGGCCGGAGATTTTCGACTTCTACCGCTCGCTGGGGATCAACCTGAAGCAGCTTTATGGGCAGACCGAGGCCTCGGTCTTCATCACCCAGCAGCGCGACGGCGAGGTGTTCTCGGATACCGTGGGCACGCCCACACCGGGGGTGGAACTGCGCATCGACGAGGCCACGCGCGAGGTGTATTACCGCTCGCCCGGTGTTTTCGTCGAATACTACCGCAATCCGGAGAGCACCGCCTCGACCAAGGATGCCGAAGGCTGGGTGGCCACGGGGGATGCGGGTTTCATCGACCCGGAGTCCGGGCATCTGCGCATCATCGACCGCGCCAAGGACGTAGGCGAGATGGCCGATGGCCGTCTGTTCGCGCCGAAATACGTCGAGAACAAGCTGAAGTTCTATCCCGACATTCTGGAAGTGGTGGTCTTCGGCAATGGCCGCGACCGCTGCACCGCCTTCATCAACATTGACCTGACCGCCGTCGGCAACTGGGCCGAGCGCAACAACATCGCCTATGGCTCCTATCAGGAACTCGCGGGCCATCCCAAGGTGCTGGACACGATCCAGTCGCACGTGGAGGAGGTCAACGCGAGCCTGGCCAACGATCCCATGCTGTCGGGCTGCCAGATCCACAGATTCCTGGTTCTGCACAAGGAGTTGGACGCCGACGATGGCGAGTTGACCCGGACCCGCAAGGTGCGCCGCCGCATCATCGAAGAGAAATTCGCCGATCTGATCGCGGGGCTTTATGACGGCTCCGAAAAGGTCTCGACCGTCACCGAAGTGACCTATGAGGATGGGCGCAAGGGCGCGATCAGCGCGACGCTGGAACTGCGCGACGCCAAGGTCCAGCCGACAGAAAACAGGATGGCCGCCGAATGACCGCCTTTCCCGACGAAAGCTTTGTCACCCCGGACGGCCGCACCATCGGTGGTGTGCTGATGGAGATGCGCAACATCACCCTGCGGTTCGGTGGTGTGATCGCGATCAAGGACATCAGCTTTGACATCCGCGAGGGCGAGATCCGCGCCATCATCGGGCCGAACGGCGCCGGCAAGTCGTCGATGCTCAATGTGATCAGCGGGTTCTACAATCCGCAGGAGGGCGAGGTGCTGTTCCACGGCAAGAAGCGCCCGCCGATGCGCCCCTATCAGGTGGCGCGTCAGGGCATCGCCCGCACCTTCCAGAACATCGCGCTGTTTGACGGCATGTCGGTGCTGGACAACATCATGACCGGCCGGTTGACCCATATGAAAACGGGACTTCTGGAGCAGGCGATCTGGTGGGGCAAGGCCGAGCGTGAAGAGGTCGCCAACCGCCGCAAGGTCGAGGAAATCATTGATTTTCTCGAGATCGAGCACATCCGCAAGACGCCGGTGGGCCGCCTGCCCTATGGCCTGAAGAAACGCGTCGAACTGGCCCGTGCACTGGCCGCCGAGCCGAGGATCCTGCTGCTGGACGAGCCCATGGCGGGCATGAACGTCGAGGAGAAGGAGGACATGTGCCGCTTCATTCTGGATGTGAACGACGAATACGGCACCACCATCGCCCTGATCGAACATGACATGGGCGTGGTCATGGACCTGTCCGACCGGGTGGTGGTGATGGATTACGGCAAGAAGATCGGCGACGGCACCCCCGACGAGGTGCGCGCCAGCAAAGAGGTCATCGATGCCTATCTGGGGGTGGCGCATGACTGAGATCTGCCCTCCGACCGTCCGTTGGAAACCGTCTGGAAACTGTCTGGCCGGTGTATTGCGACCGAAACACTTGGACATCCCCGCGAATGGAGGCCGTTGCCATGCCTGATCAGGTTCTTTTCGCCATGGAGGTCATGCTCAACGGCCTGATGGCCGGGGTCATGTATGCGCTCGTCGCGCTGGGCTTCGTGCTGATCTACAAGGCGTCGGGCATCTTCAACTATGCGCAGGGCGTCATGGCCCTGTTCGCGGCGCTGACGCTGGTCGGCATCCAGCAGGGCCAAGTGCCCTTCGCGCATCTCATCAACGCGGTCTTTGGCACCGAGATCCATCACTTCGGCTGGCACCTGCCCGCCATCGTGGCCATCGTGCTGACCATCGGGGTGATGATCGGTCTGGCCATCCTGATCGAGTATTTCGTGCTGAAACATCTGGTCAATCAGGAGCCGATCATCCTGTTCATGGCCACCATCGGACTGGCCTATTTCCTGGAAGGGGTCGGCGACCTGATGTGGGGGTCGGAGATCAAGAAGATGGACGTGGGGTTGCCACAAGGCCTGTCCGAGTTCATCGACACCACCACCTACAACTGGTTCGGCTACGGCTTCTTCATCGACCGGCTGGACATCGCCGCCACGATCATCGCCGCCATCCTGGTGGCCGGGCTGGTGGCCTTCTCGCAATATACCAAGCAGGGCCGGGCACTGCGCGCGGTGGCCGACGATCATCAGGCGGCGTTGTCGGTGGGCATCTCGCTGCAGTTCATCTGGGTGCTGGTCTGGTCCATCGCGGGCTTCGTGGCGCTGGTCGCGGGCATCATGTGGGGCGCGAAATCGGGGGTGCAATTCTCGCTGTCGCTGATCGCGCTGAAGGCCTTGCCGGTGCTGATGCTGGGCGGCTTCACCTCGATTCCCGGCGCCATCGTCGGCGGGTTGATCATTGGTGTCGGCGAGAAGCTGTTCGAGTTCACGATCGGCCCGCTTGTGGGCGGTGCCACCGAGAACTGGTTTGCCTATGTACTGGCGCTTTTGTTCCTTGTTTTCAGGCCGCAGGGCCTGTTCGGCGAAAAGATCATCGAGCGGGTATGACCATGTTAGCGGATAACGCTGCAGCGCAGCAAAAATGCATGGCAGATATGCGCTTGACGCATGGGGGGCGAGTCAGGCAATGTCCGCCCGCAACGGTGCGTCGCGAACTGGCGGTGCAGTTGTCAAGGGATACATTGGATGAAGAAAATCTGGGCCATCATCACGGTTGTCGGCTTTACGGCGTTCTGGACCTATGGGTTCATCGCGGCGGCTGGCGTGATGGGCGACCGGTCCACGCATCCGATCACCTTCGTTCTGTGTTTGCTGGGGCTCGGCGCCGGTCTTATCGGCTGGGTGCAGATCATGCGCCTGTCGCCGCGGATGCACGGGCGTCGCGCAGCTGCACGGGCGCGGCTGGAGGAGGAGTACCAGCAAACCGCGAGTTGACGTCTGCTGCGCGAGGAGGAGCGAGCGGCGGACATGTGATCGTAGTGCACGCGGTGCTTTCGGGCCCGCTCGCTGCGCACGATCAAACGGGTGGGACTTCCGGTGGAGGCTGGAAGTCCCATTCCCGTTTCTGGGGGGGGGGTTCGGCCCGACCAGCGGCTGATGACCCCGGATCGAACGCCGGAAAAACCAAGACATATCATGGGATTGACCTGAACCGCCAGCTTCGGCCGGTCGGGTCGCATCCCTGTTCCCGGACCGGGGCGCCGCGCCCCGCGGCGGCCTGAGGAGGAGCGGAGATGTTTTACCGTGAAGCGGGCGACTTCAAGACCAGCTATGTCGCCGACAACCAGACCTTTCCCATCGCCTTCGACCGCTACCGCTATTACGTGGTGCTGGCGGTGGCCTTCCTTGTGGTGCCCTTCATCGTCAACGACTATTGGGCCAATGCGGTTCTGCTGCCGTTCCTGATCTGGGCGATCGCGGCCATCGGGCTGAACATCCTGACCGGGTACTGCGGGCAGGTCAGCCTTGGCACCGGCGGCTTCATGGCCGTGGGCGCCTATTCCTGCTACAAGTTCATGACCGCCTTTCCCGATCTGAATATCGCCTTCTGCGTGTTGCTGGGGGGTGGAGTCACGGCCTTGGTGGGCGTGTTGTTCGGCTTGCCGAGCCTGCGAATCAAGGGCTTCTACCTGGCGGTGGCGACGCTGGCGGCGCAGTTCTTCCTGGTCTGGCTGTTCAACCGGGTGCCGTGGTTCTACAACTATTCCGCTTCGGGCCAGATCAGCGCGCCGGAACGCACCGTCTTTGGCATACCGGTGACCGGTCCCAACACCAGCGCCTGGGCGACCTATCTGTTCTGCCTGGTGTTCCTGGTGGCGCTGGCCTGGCTGGCGCGCAACCTGACACGGGGCACCGTGGGCCGCACCTGGATGTCGATCCGCGACATGGATATCGCCGCCGAGATCATCGGCGTGAACCCGCTGCGCGCCAAACTGACCGCCTTTGCCGCGTCGTCCTTCTTCGTGGGGATCGCCGGGGCGCTGTTCTTCTCGGTTTACCTGGGCGCGGTCGAGGTCGGCGAGGCTTTCGGCATCAACAAGTCGTTCCTGGTGCTGTTCATGATCATCATCGGCGGGCTGGGGTCGATCTTCGGATCGCTGGCCGGCGCGGCCTTCATGGTGCTGCTGCCGGTGCTGCTGAAGAACGTGCTGGTCGGCGGCTTCGGCTGGGACACGGCGCTGGCGGCGCATCTGGAACTGGTGATCGTCGGGGCGCTGATCATCGGCTTCCTGATCGCCGAGCCGCATGGGCTGGCCCGACTGTGGGAACTTGCGAAGGAAAAACTGCGGCTGTGGCCTTTCCCGCATTGAGGGGGCCACTGCCGGTGCCGGTTGGAGGATCGGCACGCAACAAACAACAGGGAGGAAACTGACATGAAGAAATTGACAGCATTGGCGCTGATGGGTGCCTTGGCGAGCGGTCCGGCGCTGGCGGATCTGGTGTTCCCGGATCTCAGCTATCGCACCGGACCTTTTGCGGCAGGGGGCATCCCGTTCTCGGACGGCTACCAGGACTATTTCACGATGGTGAACGCGCGGGACGGCGGCATCGGCGGCATCCCCGCGAAAGTCATCGAATGCGAGACCGGCTATAACACCGAGAAGGGCGTCGAATGCTACGAGGCGACCAAGGGCGAGGGCGCGCTGGTCTATCAGCCGCTGTCCACCGGCATCACCTACCAGCTGATCCCCAAGGTCACCGCCGACGGCATTCCGCTGCACACCATGGGTTACGGGCGCACCTCGGCGGCCAACGGCAAGGTGTTCAGCCATGTGTTCAACTACCCGGCGAACTACTGGGACGCGGCCAGCGTGGCGATCAAGTACCTGCTGAGCGAGAATGGCGACAGTCTGGAGGGCAAGAAGATCGTGCTGCTGTTCCACAACTCGGCCTATGGCAAGGAACCGATCCCGACGCTGGAAGCGCTGTCGCAGAAATACGGATTTGATCTGACCACCATCGCCGTGGATTCGCCGGGCCAGGAGCAGAAGAGCCAGTGGCTGCAGATCCGGCGCGAACGGCCGGACTATGTGCTGATGTGGGGCTGGGGCGTGATGAACCAGGTCGCCGTGCAGGAAGCCGCCAACATCCGCTTCCCGATGGAGAACTTCATCGGCAACTGGTGGGCCGGGGCCGAGCACGACGTGACGCCGGCGGGCGAGGCGGCCAACGGCTACAAGGCGCTGAACATGAACAAGGTGGGCGATCTGCCGGTGTTCGCCGACATCCAGACCCATGTGCATGACGCCGGGCTGGCGGCCGGGGACGGCTCGAACCTGGGATCGGTGCTGTACACGCGCGGCATGTACGCGGCGATGCTGGCGGTGGAAGCGGCCAAGACCGCGCAGAAAATCAACGGCACCGCCGACATCACCGCCGCGCAGATGCGCGACGGCATGGAAGCGCTGGAAATGACCGCCGCCAAGATGGAAGCCCTGGGCATGCCGGGCGTCGGGCCGGAGTTCAGCGTGACCTGCGAGGATCACGGCGGATCGGGCATGGGCATCGTCCAGCAATGGGACGCGAGCGCGAAAGCCTGGGTGCCGCTGACCGATTTCATCGCGCCCGAGGATGACGTGACCGGGCCGCTGGTGATCGCGGACTCGGAGGCTTTCGCCGCCGAGAACGCCATCGCGCCGCGCTGCGAATAAATCCCTCTGCCCCGGCGGCGGCGCTGTCTGCCGCCGGGGCGCATGAGTATTTTTGACAAGAAAAAGCAGGGGCCGCCGCGCCCCGGATCAGACGAGGATCGCCATGCTGGATGCCACTGCCGAGACCCGGGAGACGCTTCTGGAGGTCAACAACATCGAGGTGATCTACAACCATGTGATCCTGGTGCTGAAAGGCGTCAGCCTGAGCGTGCCCAAGGGCGGCATCACCGCGCTGCTGGGGGGCAATGGGGCGGGCAAGACCACAACGCTGAAGGCGGTGTCGAACCTGCTGCATTCCGAGCGTGGCGAGGTCACCAAGGGCTCGATCCATTATCGCGGCGAGCGGGTGCAGGGGCTGGATCCGGCAACGCTGGTCAAGCGCGGGGTCATCCAGGTCATGGAAGGCCGCCATTGTTTCGAGCATCTGACGGTGGAGGAAAACCTGCTGACCGGCGCCTATACGCGGCGCGACGGGTCCGCGGCGATCAACAAGGATCTGGAGCTGGTCTATCACTATTTCCCGCGTCTGAAGGAGCGGCGCCGCTCGCAAGCGGGCTATACCTCGGGCGGGGAGCAGCAGATGGTGGCCATGGGGCGGGCGCTGATGGCGCGGCCCGCGTGCATCCTGCTGGACGAGCCCTCGATGGGGCTGGCGCCGCAGCTTGTGGAAGAGATCTTCGGCATCGTGAAGACGCTGAACGAGCAGGAGGGGGTGAGCTTTCTTCTGGCCGAGCAGAACACCACGGTGGCGCTGCGCTATGCCCATTACGGCTATATCCTGGAGTCGGGGCGCGTGGTGATGGATGGACCGGCGAAGGATCTGCTGGAGAACCCGGATGTGAAGGAATTCTACCTGGGCGTTTCGGAAGAAGGCCGCAAGAGTTTCCGGGACGTGCGGTCGTACCGCCGACGCAAGCGCTGGTTGAGTTGAGGCCGATGGGACCGGAGATCCAGACCACGGCGCGGCTGACCTGCCCCGAATGCGGGCAGGTCGAGGCGTTGACCATGCCAACCGACGCCTGCCAGTGGTTCCATGAATGCCGCAATTGCCGGACCGTGCTGCGCCCCCTGCCGGGCGATTGCTGCGTGTTCTGTTCCTATGCCGATGTGCCCTGCCCGCCGGTTCAGGCCGGGTCGGGCTGCTGTTCCTGAGGGGAAGTAACCGATGACCGCATTCTACGATGACTGGGAAACCCGCAGTGCCGATGCGCGGGCGGGATCCATTGCCGAATGCCTGCCGGCGCAGATCGCGGCGGCGCAGGCGCTGCCCGGCTATGCCGAAAGCCTTGCCGGGATTGCGGCCGAGGAAGTCACCGATTTGGCCGCGCTGGCGCGCCTGCCGGTGCTGCGCAAGGCCGAATTGGGGGCCGCGCAAAGGGCCGCGCCGCCCTTTGGCGGGCTGGTGCCGCATGCGGCCTCGGGGTTTGCCCATATCTTCCAGTCGCCGGGACCGCTGTATGAACCGGGCATGATCAGCCGCGACTGGTGGCGGCTGGGGCGGTTCCTGCATGCCTGCGGCATTGGCGCGGGCGACATCGTTCAGAACTGTTTCGGCTATCACCTGACCCCGGCGGGCATGATCTTTGAAAACGGCGCGCGGGCGGTGGGGGCGGCGGTGATCCCCGCCGGCACCGGCCAGACCGAATTGCAGGCGCAGGCGGCCCATGACATCGGGGCGACCGCCTATGCCGGCACGCCGGACTACCTGAAGGTGATCCTGGACAAGGCCGATGCGATGGGGCTGACATTGAAGATCAAAAAGGCGGCGGTGTCGGGCGGCGCGCTGTTTCCGGCCTTGCGGCAGGAATATGCGCAGCGCGGCATCGCCTGCCTTCAGTGCTATGCCACCGCCGATCTTGGCAACATCGCCTATGAATCGCCCGCCATGGAGGGGCTGATCGTGGACGAGGGCGTGCTGGTCGAAATCGTCACCCCCGGCACCGGCGATCCGGTGGCGCAGGGCGAGGTGGGAGAGGTTGTGGTGACCTCGCTGAACCCGGACTATCCGCTGATCCGCTTTGCCACCGGCGATCTGTCGGCGGTGCTGCCCGGCGAGTCGACCTGCGGTCGGACCAATTTGCGGATCAAGGGCTGGATGGGACGCGCCGACCAGACCGCCAAGATCAAGGGCATGTTCGTGCGGCCCGAGCAGGTCGCCGCATTGGTCGCCCGTCATCCGGAGGTGGCCCGCGCCCGCGTGACCGTCACCCGCGAGGGTGCGGCGGATGCCATGCTGGTGCAGCTTGAGACCGAGGCCGGCGATCCCGCCGCCTATGGCGACTCGGTGGCGGCGGTGCTGAAGCTGAAGGGGCGGATAGATCTGGTGGCGCCGGGGAGCTTGCCGCGCGACGGCAAGGTGATCGACGATCAGCGCGACTACGACACGGGCTGAGCCAGGGCGAGTCACAAAAAAAGCCGCCCGAGGGCGGCTTTCGTCGTGTTCAGGACCGGGGCAATCAGCCCTGGCGTGCCTTGAACCGTTTCTGGGTCTTGTTGATCACATAGACCCGGCCCTTGCGGCGCACAACACGGCAATCGCGGTGACGCTGCTTGAGCGAGCGAAGCGAGTTTCTGACCTTCATGGTCCTCTCCTATCCGTCGCGGCGCGTCGTTGCGCCTGTTGAACCTGACCTTGCCTGCGCAAGGAATGAATGGTGGGCGATACTGGGATCGAACCAGTGACCCCTTCGATGTCAACGAAGTGCTCTACCGCTGAGCTAATCACCCCTTCCCGCAGCTTCCATTGCGTCTGAAACGCCCCTTCCGCGCGGTGGTGCAGGGTCTATAGAAGGAGTCGGCGAGGGGTTCAAGGGGTATTGGAGGCGAAAAAAAATCGGCTATATGAATGGGTCATGAGATGCGAGTGCCCGTGCCCTACGACCTGATTATTCCCGATCCGGTGACCACTCCGGTGGTCTTCGCCTCGCCGCACAGCGGACGGGCCTATTCCGGGGCATTCCGGCGGCGGTCGGTGCTGAAGGGCAATGCGCTGCGGTCTTCCGAAGACGCTTATGTGGATCAGCTGATCGCGGCAGCGCCCGAGATGGGGGCACCGCTGCTGACGGCGCGCACCCCGCGTGCCTATGTGGATCTGAACCGCAGCCTGGACGAGCTTGATTCGGCGGTGATCGAAGGGGTGCGTCGTCTGGCGCACAACCCGCGCGTCAGTTCCGGGCTGGGGGTGATTCCGCGGGTGGTGGCGCAGGGCCAGGCGATCTATTCCGGCAAGCTGTCGATGATCGAGGCGCAAACCCGGTTGGATCGGCACTGGCGACCCTATCACGCGGCGCTGGCCGAGGTCATGCAGCAGCAGAAGGCGCACTTTGGCAGGGCCATCCTGATCGACTGTCATTCGATGCCGCACGAGGCGATCACCTCGGCCTCGCCGCGGCGTGCGGCGCCGCAGATCGTGCTGGGCGACCGGTTCGGGGCGGCGGCGGACGAAGACTTCGTGGATCGCCTGGAAAGCGCCTTTGTCGCCGAAGGGCTGCGGGTGGCGCGCAATGCGCCCTTTGCCGGGGCCTTCATCTCGCAGCGCTATGGCCGGCCAGCCTATGGGCAGCACGTGGTGCAGGTGGAGATCGACCGGGCGCTGTACATGGACGAGACGCGGATGGTGCGCAGCAGCGGCTTTGCCGAGACCCGGCAGATGCTGACCCGGGTCATGGCCGAGATCGTCAAATACGGGGCGCCCAAGGTGCCGCTGGCGGCGGAATAGCCGCTCAGTCCGGGTAGCGGATGCCGCGAAATTCCGGGAAATCCGCATAGAGCCTTTGGCGGGCGGCGCGGTCCATCGGCGGCGGCGCGCCGGGGCGCAGCAACAGGCCGCGCGGTGCGATGTAGGAGGCGATGCGGCCTTCGGGATCTTCGCGCCATGTCAGGTTGAAAGCCGCCAGCCGGGGAAAGAACTGGAGCGCCGAATAGGGCAGGTGATCGTGCAGCCACCACGCCAGGTGCCGCCAGTCGCGCCCCTGCGCGTAGCGGTCGGCGAACCATGGGATCACGATGCAGGCGCAAGCGCCCATGCGGCCCTGTGCGTCGCGCCGGTCCCAGATGTGATTGGCCGCGCTGGCGGCGTTGCGGGCGCAGTTCAGACCCTTTGCATTGCCGAAGGCGTTCAGATCGGCGCCGCGCAAGGCCGAGCGGACATGCATCGGCCCGAAGGTCTCGACCAGCGGATCGAGCAGATCGGTGCACAGCCGGGTTCCGGCGGTAATGGCCAGATCGGGATCCTCGGGCAGGTTCGGGCGCAGGTGAATGGCGGCGATCTCGGAGAACAGAAAATCGCGCATGAAGAAGAACCGCGACAGCCGGGTGCGTCCGAAATTTTCCAGTGAGGTGACGCTGCTGATCTTGCGCATGGGGCCAGCCTAGCGCAGGGCGCGGCCCTTGACGATGGCCTGCGGGCCGAAGCGTTCGCGGATGGCATCGGCGGCGCGTTCGGCTTTTTCCCGGCGCGCGGCGTCCGGGTCCAGCAGGTCGGCGGTGGCCCCGGCCTGATCGGCGGGCATCAGATCACTGAGGCCGACGCCGATCAGGCGGAACGGTCCCGCGTCGCCGGCCCGGTCGTACAGCGCGCGGGCGTGGCGATAGAGCGTGTCGGCCAGTTGCGTCGGCGCGCGCAGGGATTCGCGGCGGCTGAGCAGGGCGTGGTTGGCGCGTTTCAGCTTCAGGGTGACGACCCGGCCCGCATAGTCCTTGGCCTTGGCGCGATCGGCCACCTTTTCCGACAGCCGCCACAAATGGCCATCGAGGATCTCGGGATCGGCGGTGTCCTCAAAGAAGGTGGTTTCGTTGGAGATCGACTTGACCGGGCGGCGGGCCGAGATGGAACGCGCGTCCTGCCCCCGCGCCAGATGCCAGAGCCGTTCGCCGAAGCCGCCGAAGCGGGCGTGCAGGTCGCGCCGGTCCCAGCGGCGCAGATCCGCGAAGGTGCGGATGCCGGCCTTGTCGAGTGCGGCCTGCGTGGCCTGCCCGACCCCCCAGATCAGCCGCACCGGCTGGTGTTCGAGGAAATCCGCGGTTTCGGCCTTGCCGATCACCGAGAAACCGCGCGGCTTGTCCAGATCCGAGGCCACCTTGGCCAGGAACTTGTTGTGGCTGAGGCCGATGGAGCCGGTGATGCCGATCTCCTCCTGCATCCGCTTCACCAGTCCGGCCAGCACCACCGCCGGCGGCGCGCCATGCAGTTTTTCGGTGCCGGTGAGATCGAGGAAGGCCTCGTCCAGCGACAGCGGCTCGACCGCCGGGGTCAGCGCCTCCATCATGTCGCGGATCTGGCGGCTGACGCGGGCATAGGTGGCCATGTCGCCGCGTACCACCACCGCCTCGGGGCAAAGCTTCAGCGCCTGGAACATGGGCATGGCCGAGCGCACGCCCTTGATCCGGGCGATGTAGCAGGCGGTGGAGACCACGCCGCGCTTGCCGCCGCCGATGATCACCGGCTTGTCCCGCAGGTCCGGGTTGTCGCGTTTCTCGACGCTGGCATAGAAGGCGTCGCAATCCATATGCGCCACCGAGAGCGAGAACAGCTCGGGGTGGGAGAGCATCCGGGGCGATCCGCAGGAAGGGCAACGCGCGGGCGTGCCGGGAGGGGTCGCCAGGCAATCGCGGCACAGGCTGGGCATGGGGCAGGATTAGGCGGTTGGCGTGCGCCGGGCAAGCGGTCTGCGGCGGCGGCAGTCCGGGGGTAGTTAACCCAAGGGCAAGAATTCCAGACCTTGAAGCCTGCGTTCCCTTGACCGAATTGCGCCGGTCGCGGCATGATCCGGGTGGGCCGTGCCGGAAGGTGCGGCTCACGAGTTTCAGGGGCCGGGTGTTTCGGCGTATCTCGCTCAAGCCGCTGAGATCACGGACATATATCCTAGATACAGGATTGGCCGTGCGGGCCGCTGGACGGCACCCGCCCCTGTCTGCAGGCGGTGCGTGTGGTGGGGTCGCGCCGTGAGTATTTTGGACAAGAAAAAGCTCAGAGCGCAGCAAGTTCGGCCTGGATCGCCTGGGCGGCGGCGCGAGGGTTGTCGGCGGTCCAGATCGGTCGGCCCACCACGATGTGGTCGGCACCGTCGGTGATGGCGTTGGCCGGGGTGGCCACGCGTTTCTGATCGCCAAGTGCGCTGCCGGTGGGGCGCACGCCGGGGGTGACGATGAGTTTTCCCGCGGCTTCCGGCAGGGCGCGGATCAGGGCGGCCTCTTGCGGGGAGGCGATGACGCCATGGGCGCCGGCTTTGAAGGCGCGGGCGGCGCGTTCGGTGACGAGATCGCGAATCTCGCCGTTTTGGATCAGGCAAGCGTCGAGGTCGGCGCGGTCGAGCGAGGTCAGGATGGTGACTGCGAGGATCTTCAGGTTGGAGCCGGCCGCCCCTTCGCGGGCCGCGTGCACAACATGCGGGTCGCCGTGCACGGTCAGGAAGTCGAGATCGAATTGCGCCAGACCGCGCACCGCGTGTTCCACCGTCGCGCTGATGTCGAATAGCTTCATGTCGAGGAAGATGCGCTTGCCGTGATCCTGCTTGAGTTCATTGGCCAGCGCCAGCCCGCCCCCCGTGAGCATCCCCAGCCCGATCTTGTAGAAGCTGGCGGCATCGCCGATCTTCTGGGCCAGTTGCAGCCCGGACAGGGCGTTGGGCACATCGAGGGCGACAATCAGGCGGTCATCGGTCATGGCGGGCTCCGGTGGTTTTTCGGGTGATGAGGCCCGGCGGGGGCAAGGTCAAGGCCCGCAACACCGGGAAAATGCGCGCGGACCCTTGAGCCGGGCGTGCAGAATTCCCAAATTCAACCTGAGGCCCGACAGATCCCGTGCCGCCAAGCCGGGCGGGATCGCACAGGGTGCTGAGAAAAGGAGAACACCATGAACCTTGAAAAGTTCACGGAGCGGTCGCGCGGTTTTCTGCAAGCGGCCCAGACGATTGCGATGCGCGAGGGGCATCAGAAACTTTCCCCCGAACATGTCCTGAAAGCCCTGCTGGATGATGAGGAAGGTCTTGCTGCCAACCTGATCAAACAGGCCGGGGGCGCGCCCGAGCGGGTGCGTGAGGCCACCGAGCTGGCCCTGTCGAAGCTGCCAAAGGTCAGCGGCGATGCCGGTCAGGTCTATATGGATCCCCAGACCGCCAAGGTGCTGGACGAGGCCGAGAAGATCGCCACCAAGGCCGGCGACAGCTTTGTCGCCGTCGAGCGTATCCTGACCGCGCTGGCGGTGGTCCGGTCGAAGGCCAAGGAGGCGCTGGACGCCGGGGCGGTCACGGCCCAGACGCTGAATTCGGCGATCAACGACCTGCGCAAGGGGCGTACTGCGGACAGTGCTTCGGCCGAAGATGGCTATGACGCACTGAAGAAATACGCGCGCGACCTGACGCAGGCGGCGCGCGACGGCAAGATCGACCCGATCATCGGCCGCGACGAGGAGATCAGGCGCACGATGCAGGTGCTGAGTCGGCGGACCAAGAACAACCCGGTGCTGATCGGGGAACCCGGCGTCGGCAAGACGGCGATTGCCGAGGGTCTGGCCCTGCGCATCATCGACGGTGACGTGCCCGAAAGCCTGAAGAACAAGCGGCTGATGGCGCTGGACATGGGATCTTTGATCGCGGGCGCCAAGTATCGTGGCGAGTTCGAGGAGCGTCTGAAGGCGATCCTGAAGGAGATCGAGGCCGCGGCCGGCGAGATCGTGCTGTTCATCGACGAGATGCACACGCTGGTTGGCGCGGGCAAGGCGGATGGGGCGATGGATGCCAGCAACCTGCTGAAACCGGCGTTGGCGCGCGGGGAGCTTCACTGCGTCGGCGCGACCACTCTGGACGAATACCGCAAGCATGTCGAGAAAGACGCGGCCCTGGCGCGGCGGTTCCAGCCGGTGCTGGTCGAGGAACCCACGGTCGAGGACACCGTGTCGATCCTGCGCGGTATCAAGGAGAAATACGAGCTTCACCACGGCGTGCGGATCAGCGACTCGGCCCTTGTGGCGGCGGCGACCCTGTCGCACCGCTATATCACCGACCGTTTCCTGCCGGACAAGGCCATCGACCTGGTCGACGAGGCCGCCAGCCGGTTGCGCATGGAAGTGGACAGCAAGCCCGAGGAACTGGACGCGCTGGATCGCCAGATCCTGCAGTTGCAGATCGAGGCGGAGGCCCTGAAGAAGGAAGACGACACGGCGTCGAAAGACCGGCTGGAGAAGCTGGAGGCCGAGTTGGGCGACCTGATGCAGCGCTCGGCCGAGATGACGGCGCAATGGCAGGCCGAACGCGACAAGCTGGCCCAGGCCCGCGACATCAAGGAAAAGCTGGACCATGCCCGGGCCGAGCTGGATCAGGCCAAGCGCGAAGGCAACCTGGCCCGCGCCGGGGAGCTGTCCTATGGCGTGATCCCGGATCTGGAAAAGAAGCTGGCCTCTGCCGAGGAAGTCGAAAGCGACGTGATGGTCGAAGAAGCCGTGCGGCCTGAGCAGATCGCCGGTGTGGTGGAACGCTGGACCGGGATTCCGACCTCGAAGATGCTGGAAGGCGAGCGCGAGAAGCTGCTGCGCATGGAAGAGGAACTGGGCAAGCGGGTTGTCGGCCAAAGGACGGCGGTCACCGCCGTGTCGAACGCCGTGCGTCGCGCGCGGGCCGGGTTGAACGACGAGAACCGGCCGCTGGGCTCGTTCCTGTTCCTTGGGCCGACCGGTGTCGGCAAGACCGAACTGACCAAGGCCGTGGCCGAGTATCTGTTCGACGACGACAACGCCATGGTGCGCATCGACATGAGCGAATTCATGGAGAAGCACGCGGTGGCCCGCCTGATCGGCGCGCCTCCGGGCTATGTCGGCTATGACGAGGGCGGGGTTCTGACCGAGGCCGTGCGGCGGCGTCCGTACCAGGTGGTGCTGTTCGACGAGGTCGAGAAGGCGCACCCGGATGTGTTCAACGTGCTGTTGCAGGTACTGGATGACGGCGTGCTGACCGATGGTCAGGGCCGCACCGTGGACTTCAAGCAGACGCTGATCGTGCTGACGTCGAATCTGGGGTCGCAGGCGCTGAGCCAACTGCCCGAGGGGGCCGATGCGGCGCAGGCCAAGCGCGACGTGATGGACGCGGTGCGGGCGCACTTCCGGCCCGAGTTCCTGAACCGTCTGGACGAGACGATCATCTTCGATCGATTGAACCGTGCGGATATGGATGGGATCGTCGATATCCAGCTGGCGCGTCTGGAAAAACGTCTGGCTGCCCGCAAGCTGTCGGTGGAACTGGACGAACCGGCGCACAAGTGGCTTGCCGATGAAGGCTATGACCCGGTGTTCGGGGCGCGTCCCCTGAAGCGCGTGATCCAGCGCGCCCTGCAGGACCAGCTGGCCGAGATGATCCTGGCCGGGGACGTGAAGGACGGCGACGTCATCACGGTTTCGGCCGGGGCCGACGGGCTGATCGTAGGGGACCGGATCAGCGCGTCTCAGCGGCCCAAGCCAGAGGACGCGGTCATTCACTAGGCGCCCTTGACTGGTTACAACACGGGGGGCGGTCCTGCGGGGCCGCCCCCTTTTCTTGCTTACCCTTCGGGCAGGATCACGCTGTCGACCACATGGATCACACCGTTGCTGGCTGCGATGTCGGCCTGAATGACCATCGCGTCGTTGACCTTCACGCCATCACGGCCATCGATGATCAGCTCAGCCCCGTTGACGGTCCTGGCGCTGACGGTCTGGTCCACCAGTTCACCCGACATCACCTTGGCGGGCACCACGTGATAGGTCAGGATCGCCACCAGCTGATCCTTGTTTTCCGGCATCAGCAGGGTTTCGACGGTGCCATCGGGCAGGGCGGCAAAAGCCTCGTCGGTGGGGGCGAAGACGGTGAAGGGGCCGGAGCCTTTCAGGGTCTCGACCAGCCCGGCGGCCTGAACCGCGGCAACGAGGGTGTTGAAGCTGCCCGCTTCGACCGCCGTGTCCACGATGTCCTTGCTGTGGCCATCGGCGAAGGCCGGACCGGCGAAGAAGGCGGCGGCGGTCAGGGCAGTGAAAGTTCTGCGAAACATGTGTGGTCTCCGTTGTTGCACAAGGAACGCATCGTTGCGTTGGAGGAGAGAGTAGGAAGGCGTCGGCGGAAATCAGGCCGGTTGGTCGCCGGAATGTTCCTTGACGCAGGCCTCGACGCGCCTAAGCCGGCGTTTCCGGGATTTCCAGTCAACTCAAAGTGAGGGCTTGTGACGAAAAAACCGGCGCGGGCTTCAGTTTCCCTTTGTCCTTTGGCGGCGATTGTGACGCAATCAGGGGCATTCGGACCGGGTGACAGGCACCGGGGCGGCCGAACAGGGAGAAGCGGATGGAATTTGTAGAACGCGGGCTGAACTTTCTGGGGCTGCTTCTGGTCCTGGGCTTCATGGTCGCCATACTGGCGGCCGCCACCCTGTTCATCATCGACCGGATACAGACCCGCGACGCCATCCGCCGCAACTATCCGGTGCTGGGCCGCTTCCGGCATCTGTTCACCTCGTTGGGGGAGTTCTTCCGGCAGTATTTCTTTGCCATGGATCGCGAGGAATTGCCGTTCAACCGGGCGCAGCGCGACTGGGTCACGCGGGCGGCCTCGGGCAAGGGCAATACCATCGCCTTCGGATCGACCCGCAATCTTGACGTGGTGGGCACGCCGATCTTCGTGAACTCGGCCTTCCCGCCGCTGGACGAGGAAGCCGCCCCGGCAGGGCCGCTGGTCATCGGACCGGGCGCGCGCAATCCGTTCGAGGCGCCGTCCTTCTTCAACATCTCCGGCATGAGCTTCGGTGCCATATCCAAACCGGCGGTTCTGGCGCTGGCGCAGGGGGCCAAGGAGGCTGGCATCTGGATGAACACCGGCGAGGGCGGCGTGTCGCCCTATCACCTGAAATCGGGCTGCGATCTGGTCTATCAGATCGGCACCGCGAAATACGGGGTGCGCGACGTGGCGGGGCATCTGGACGACGGCAAGCTGGCCGCCATCGCAGCCCATGACAACATTCGCATGTTCGAGATCAAGCTCAGCCAGGGCGCAAAGCCGGGCAAGGGTGGCATCCTGCCAGCGGCCAAGATCACCCCCGAGATTGCCGAGATTCGGGGCATCCCGTTGAACGAGACCAGCTATTCCCCCAATCGCCACACGGAAGTGCACAATTGGGACGACCTGCTGGATTTCATCGGCCATGTGCGCGAGGTCACAGGCAAGCCGGTGGGCGTCAAGATGTGCATCGGTTCGGTCGACGGGGTGCGGGAGTTCTTTTCGACCATCAACGCGCGCGGCGCCGACAGCGCGCCGGATTTCATCACCATCGATGGCGGCGAGGGCGGGACCGGGGCCTCGCCCATGCCGCTGATGGATCTGGTGGGAATGCCCATTCGTGAGGCCTTGCCGCGCATGTCTGACATGTTGAAGGAATACGGGCTGCGCGACCGCATCCGCCTGATCGCCAGCGCCAAGCTGGTCAATCCCGGCGATGTGGCCTGGGCGCTGGCGGCTGGGGCCGATTTCGTCACCTCGGCGCGCGGCTTCATGTTCGCGCTTGGCTGTATCCAGGCGCTCAAGTGCAACAAGAACACCTGCCCGACCGGCATCACCACCCATGACCCGCGCTTCCAGAAGGGGCTGGTGGTCGAGGACAAGTTCCGCAAGGTCGCCAACTATGCGACCTCGGTGGTCAAGGAGGTCGAGGTCATCGCCCATTCGGTGGGGGTCGATGGCCCGCGCCAACTGGGCCGGGGCCATGTACGTCTGGTGCAGCCCAACGGCCGGTCGCTGCGGATGAATGCGCTCTATCCCGAGCCCGAGCGTATCAGCCCGGCCTGACACATTCCCAACGCAGCTGTGAGCAGGGTTGTCTTTGAAGACGCGGCCGGGAGCGTTAAGTTCCCGGTGACCAACGGAGGATCCGATGCGCCGTCAACCCCGCAGCCTGACCTGGGCCGATGTCACGCCCGAAGCCGATTTCCTGAACCGCCGGGCCTTGCTGGCCGGTGCCGGCGCCCTTGGCCTGGCCGCACTGGCGCGCCCGCTGCAGGCGGCGGGGGCGTATTCCACCGATGAGGCGCCCAACAGTTTCGAGGACATCACCCAGTACAACAACTTCTATGAATTCGGCTGGGACAAGACCGATCCGGCCCGCTATGCCGAGGCGCTGACCACCGATCCCTGGAGCGTCAAGATCGACGGCATGGTCGAGCGCCCCGGCACCTATGATCTGGCGGAACTGATGGCCGGGCTGGCCATCGAGGAACGGATCTACCGCTTGCGCTGTGTCGAGGCCTGGTCGATGGTCATCCCGTGGAACGGCTTCGAGCTGCGCGGCCTGCTGAACAAGGTCGGCGTCCAGCCGTCGGCGAAATACGTGGCCTTCGAGACCCTGTTCCGCCCCGAGGAAATGCGCGGCCAGCGCACCTCGGCGCTGGACTGGCCCTATCGCGAGGGGCTGCGGCTGGACGAAGCCATGAACCCGCTGACCCTGATCGCCACGGGGCTGTACGGCAAAACCCTGCCCAACCAGAACGGCGCACCGCTGCGGCTGGTGGTGCCGTGGAAATACGGCTTCAAGTCAATCAAGTCGATCGTGCGGATCACCCTGACGGATCAGGAACCGCCGACCACCTGGAACATGTTGCTGCCCCGTGAATACGGCTTCTACGCCAATGTGAACCCGGAAGTGGATCACCCGCGCTGGAGCCAGGCCAGCGAACGCCGGGTCGGCAGCGGCCTGTTTGCCAAGAAGCAGCCCACACTGATGTTCAACGGCTATGCCGACGAGGTGGCGGGTCTGTACTCCGGCATGGATCTGGCGAAATTCTACTGACAGCGGACGCGCGCCCCGGCAGCACGGGCAAAGGGCCTTGGGCATGACACGACAGACCACACCCGGCGCGGTCGCACCGCAGCCGTCGCCTTGGGCGGCGGTCGCCAATGGCCTGAACGGGGCCACCCGGCGCCTGCCGACGTGGCCAGTCTATCTGTTCGGCCTGCTGCCGGTGCCCTGGTTCTTCTGGAAAGCCCTGAACGGCGAGATGGGCGTCAACCCGGTCGAGGCGCTGGAACACCGCTATGGGCTGTTCGCCCTGCAATTCCTGGTGGCCGGTCTGGCCGTGACCCCCCTGCGCCGCCTGCTGGGGATCAACCTGATCCGCTTTCGCCGCGCCATCGGCCTGACGGCGTTTTTCTATGTGCTGGCCCATCTCAGCGTCTGGGCCCTGCTGGACGTGCAGTCGCTTGCGGCGATCTGGAAGGACATCGTCAAGCGGCCCTATATCACCATCGGCATGACCGGGTTCCTGTGCCTGCTGCCGCTGGCGCTGACCTCGAACAACTGGTCGCTGCGCCGGATGGGGCCGCTGCGCTGGCGCCGCCTGCACAGGCTGACCTATCCGGCGGTGCTGCTGGGATCGGCGCATTTCGTGATGCTCGTAAAAGGCTGGCAGACCGAGCCGATCCTTTACTTCGGCGCCATCGTCGGCCTGCTGCTGCTGCGGTTGGTGCCGGGCCGCTAGGGCGCCGGGCAGGAGGCCGCTGTCAGCGCTGCCCGCGCCTGATCGCCAACATCTTGCGGGACATAGCGCGACCACGCCATGCGATAGGGCGTGCCTGCAGCGTCCCGGTTCATGTATTGCCACGCAAGCGCGCGGTCGGGTCCGAAGACCAGCAGCCGGCCCGCCGTGTCTTCCTCCACGATCAGATGACCGGACTCGGTCATCTCCGACAGCCCGTTTGTGGTGGCCAGCACCACCGCCTCCTCCAGCGCCGCCTGATAGGGGCTTGTCACGGTGTCGGCGGCGAAATCATAGACCAGCACGTTGGATGTCGTGTCGATATAGCCGCCGGCGCCCCGGTTGCGGACATTGTTGTTGAACACCGAGATCGTGGTCGGTCCCAGGATATCCACGTCATGTTGGGCCATCCACGGACCGCGCTTCATCCACAGGATTTCATCGGTCGAGGGCCGGTACAGCAGGATCGCCGCGATATCCCGCGCACTGATCAGCACATCGCCGGTCTTCCAGAACGGCCCGTCCGACAGCACCGGCTGAATGTCGTTCAGATGCAGCGGATCCTCGCGGTAGGCGCCGATCTGGTAGACCATGTATTCGTGGCCGTGATCGATCAGAAGCTGCGTCAGCGACCGCGTGAACAGGATTTCTCCCTCGGGCGAGATCTGCACCAGGGTATCGTCGTGGAACTTCTCGGACAGGCCAAGATCCGTCGGTTCGGTAAAGCCCGGTGCCCAGTAGTTGCCCTCCGCATCCCGGTTCAGGGAATGGTGCAGCATGATGTCGTCCTGCCTCCACAGCACGTCTCCGCAGGCATCCAGCCGCATTAGCGGCG
This sequence comes from Meridianimarinicoccus marinus, assembly GCF_040689105.1. Classification (NCBI taxonomy): domain Bacteria; kingdom Pseudomonadati; phylum Pseudomonadota; class Alphaproteobacteria; order Rhodobacterales; family Paracoccaceae; genus Meridianimarinicoccus; species Meridianimarinicoccus marinus. Next base: position 806 of record NZ_JBFBVU010000019.1, on the reverse strand, counting down.
AGGTCTGGCCGTGCATCACCAGCGTGCCATCGGCTTCCAGCAACGGGTGCATGGCGCGGAAGCGGGCGGACGACCAGAAGGCATAGGGCACGATCTTCGAGGTGCGCGGCAGACCGGCAAACAGCGTTTCGGGGTCCGGCAGCCAGCGGTGCAACACCGAGAAATCGCTCAGGTCCACCAGTTCCACCACGGTCCGGCCGAGGTCGCCATCGATCCGGCTGAACAGCAGGTAACCCGAGATCGGCGGCCCCTCCGAGACCGGCGACCAGCCCGAGGGAATCCCGGCCAGCCGCCCTGCGCTGCCCGCGTGAAAGGCCGAGCCCGTCTCCAGCGCGCTTTTCAACACTTCGGGCAGGTCCGCCACGAAATAGGCCGCGTCCCCGATGGTGCCCCAGCGCGATGACCGGTCAGGATGCTGGCGCGAGACGGCCTCGTTCTTCACGATCTCGCCGAACAGGACAATTCCGGGCAGAACCAGAACCAGAAGCAGCAGCACCAACCACACTTCCACACGCTTGAACAACACACGCTCGAACCACATCGTCGACTCCTTCCATCCAATGGCCCTGTCGCCGGGTGTTCCGGGCTGGGCTGCTGGGAGGTACTGTCACATCTGACTTTAACTTGCCGCGATCTTTGCGAAGAACCGGCGGCGCAGCAACCCTTGTCCGCTCGGAAGCCCCTGTGGAGTCCCCTGGGAATCGCCACGGCGGTGTCATGGTTGCCAGGTGCCCTTTGGTCATTGGGTATAGCGGTACCTTTTGTTGTCTGGGTTCGGTTGGTTTTGGGTTTGTCCTGGGGTGATT
>NZ_JBFBVU010000143.1:0-242 GCF_040689105.1 Meridianimarinicoccus marinus | reverse complement strand
CTGTTGATGCTGCGCGCCTGGGGCATGCAGTACTGCGGACACAAGCCTGGTGACGAGCCCGCCGTGCACCTGACCTACAAACCCACCGGCGAGGTGGTGGACGAGTACTGGAAGATCCCGCAACACGAATGGCCGTGCTCTCTGGACACGCTGGAAGGCACTATCAGCGCAAAGTTCGAAGCCGAGCGCGAAGAGAAGCGGCGCACTTTCCGGAAAAGCAAAAAAGTCGGCGAAGACTGATC
>NZ_JBFBVU010000142.1:0-243 GCF_040689105.1 Meridianimarinicoccus marinus | reverse complement strand
CAGCGTGCCGTCGCCGCCAAGCACCACGGCGACGTCGGCCTCCCGGCCGATTTCCTCGGCAGTCAGCGCGGGATAGCCGGTCAGCCCCGTGGCCTGCGCGGTCTCGCGCTCGAACACGACATCCTGGCCATTGCGCAGAATGTAGGCGGCGAGCTCCTCCAGCGGGCCTTCGATGCCAGCAGTCGAGTACCGGCCCACCAGGGCTACGGTCTTGAACGGGGTGCGCAAGGCGCTGGTTTTGGG
>NZ_JBFBVU010000141.1:0-243 GCF_040689105.1 Meridianimarinicoccus marinus | reverse complement strand
TATATCTAAAATAGATTGGAAACACTGATCAATAAAGGATTTTCCAACAATTTAATAAATAAAAAAAGCCTGCTAATTATATTAGCAGGCGTTAAAATATCTAGTTATTTCTATTAATTGTTGATTGCAGCTACACCTGGTAACTCAAGCCCTTCAAGACTTTCAAGCATTGCTCCACCACCGGTAGAAACATAACTTACCTGATCAGCATATCCGAATTGCTTAACAAAAGCAACACTGTCA
>NZ_JBFBVU010000018.1:0-80985 GCF_040689105.1 Meridianimarinicoccus marinus | reverse complement strand
CTGGCCGCGCCTCTGGCGCGGCCTTTTTTTTACTTTAGTTTTTGCAGTAATTGGCTGTTGACGCATGATCCGAGTCGCCGTAGCGTTCCCCACATAAGTCGGCCAGTCCGACAGGGAGCAAAATAAAAATAAAGGGTCCTTAGTGGGCCCTTTTATTTTTTGGGGTCTGGATCCCGTTTGCGTCTTCGAATGCATTCCCCCGCCGCGTTTCCGAAGCGCCCGGAATATCGGCAACCAGATTGCAAGACCGGCAACTGGCAGCTTGCCGACCCGGGACGTGCCGTTGCGCCGACAAGAAAAGGCCCGTGCCGCCTTTTCGACATCTCCCGTTTGTTCAAACCGCTCCATTTCAAGGGTTTGCCCTCTCAACGCGACGCGCGGAGAGGACGTGGCCACGGTGCGCCGCCAATTGCGCGGAGGGACGATGGCTCCCTCTCTGGGGCAAACACCACCGCCGGGTGCGGTCGAAACCCGCCCGAAACGTCTTGACCGGGCGCACCCTGTTTCGCCGAATGGGCACTTCGCCCAATTGCTGCGCCGCAGAAAAATAGAGCCAGCCGCGCCTGAAGTGTAACCCGGCACACAATAGGGTCCGGGCAAGGCCGCAATTCAGGATTGAGGCACCCCGCCATTGCTCAGGTAGACACCGTCGGCAAGGTGTGCAGCCTCCCTGCTCCGGCCACCAAAGGACGCTTTAAACTTTTCGCGCGCCGCCCTAGGTTCCGTCTGACAAGCTTTCTGCACCATGCTAGGTGCAGGTCAGAACGACCAACACGGAGCCTCAGATGCGCAATTTCCTGATCGCCGGTGCCCTGAGCACCCTGATCGCGGCCCTTCCGGCCACCGCCCAGCAAACCGCACCGAATGCGGCCCCCAATGCGGCGCAAGCGGCCGCGGCTGCGCTGCCGCAGTCCCGTGCCGATGCGCAGCCCAACCAGACCTATGAGATTGCCACCCATGGCGACTGGTCCCTGCGCTGCATCCGGCTGGAACAGGTGGCCTTCGACCCCTGCGAAATGCAGCAGACCCTGCTGAACCCGGAAGGCAACCCCACCGCCGATTTCAGCCTGTTTCCCGTGGACAACCCCGAGCTGAGCGCAGGCGCCACGGTCATCACGCCGCTGGAGACCCTGCTGACCCGCCGCGTGTCCTTCAGCGCCGACGGCGGCGAAGCCGCCACCTATCCGTTCCAGTTCTGCAACCGTCAGGGCTGCATCGCGCAACTGGGGCTGAACGAGGCGGATATCGCGCGCATGCGCAGCGGCTCGAACGGTGAAATCGCCATCTATCCCATGGTTGCGCCGGAGAACCGCATCTCGCTGACCGTCTCGCTGTCGGGCTTCACTGCGGCCTACAACGAACTGATGGCGCTGCCCCGGCCGCAGTAAGCGGCCAGAGCCCCTTCAGATCCGCCTGAGCGCCAGAACGGCGTTCAGGCCCCCAAAGGCAAACGCGTTGGACAGGACCACGTCGACCTCGGCCTCGCGCGCCTCGTTCGGCACCACGTCCAGCGCGCACTCCGGGTCGGGCTCCTCGTAGCCGATGGTCGGCGCGATGATCCCGTCGCGCAGGGCCATGACGCAGGCCAGAAGCTCTACCGCCCCCGTCCCGCCGATCAGGTGGCCGTGCATCGACTTGGTCGAAGAGATCATCAGCCGATCCGCATGGGCGCCGAACACATCGGCCACCGCCGCGCATTCGGTCTTGTCATTGGCCGCCGTCCCGGTGCCATGGGCGTTGATATAGCCCACCGCGTCGGGCGAGATCTTCGCATCTTCCAGCGCTCCGGCAATGGTGCGGGCCGCGCCCTGCTTGGAGGGCATCACGATGTCGGCCGCATCCGAGGACATGGCAAAGCCGATCACCTCGGCCAGGATATCGGCACCGCGCGCCCTTGCGTGCTCGTATTCCTCGAAGATGAAGATTGCCGCGCCTTCGCCCTGCACCATGCCGTTGCGATTGGCCGAGAACGGCCGGCAGGCATCCTTGGACATGACGCGCAGCCCTTCCCAGGCCTTGACGCCGCCAAAGCACAACATGCTTTCGGAGCCGCCGGTCACCATCACGGTCGCGCCGCCGCCCCGGATCAGGTGGAAGGCCAGCCCCATGGCATGGTTCGACGAGGCGCAGGCGGTGGCCACAGTGAAGCTTGGCCCCTTCAAGTTGTAGTCCATCGAGACATGACTACAGGCGGCGTTGTTCATCAGCTTCGGCACGACGAAGGGGTGAACACGGTTCTTCCCCTCTTCATAGACCGTGCGATAGTTTTCATCCTGCGTGTTCAGACCCCCGCCCGAGGTGCCCAGCACGACCCCGGACCGCGCCGCCAGATCGCCGGCAAAGCTCAGCCCCGATTGCGCGATGGCCTCCTTGGCCGCGATCAGGGTGAACTGGGTGAACCGGTCGTACAGCGCGATCTGCTGGCGGTTGAACCGCTGTTCGGGATCATAGTCGCGCACCTGCCCGCCAATGTGGATCGACAGGCGTTCGACATCGCGGAAGTCCAGCTCACCGATACCGCAGCGGCCTTCGCGCATGGCCAGCAAGGTGTCTTCTGCCGTGTGGCCAAGCGCGTTGATGGCGCCTTGGCCGGTGATGACGACGCGCTTCATCCGGACTGCTGGGCGACGAGGGATTCAACCGCGCCGACGATGGCCTCGACACTGGAAATGTCGAAATCGCTGGCTGCGGGATCATTGGCGTTGAAGGGCACCTGAATGTCGAATTCCTCTTCGATGGCAAAGATGCTTTCAACCAGGCCCAGACTGTCGATGCCCAGATCCTCAAGTGTCTTGTCCGGCGTGACATCCGCCACATCCATGACCGCCTGTTCGGCGATGATGCCCAGCACCTTGTCTCTGACGCTCATCCGACCACTCCGAGTTCGTTGATGGGGGATTTAGTTGCTTTGATCCGGCAAGGAAACTGCTTTCTTCAGGGCCGAAACGTCGCGCAGAATCCGTGGCAGGCGGCGCAGGGCCTTGTAGATTTCATTGTGCGTGGTCATCTTGATCGCCGGATAGCCCAGGATCACCCGGCCTGCAGGCACATTGGTAAAGATCTTGCTGGCCCCGCCTGCCACCACATCGTCGCCGATGAAAATATTGTCGTTCACCCCGACCTGCCCGGCCAGCACGACGCGGTTGCCGATCCGGGTCGATCCGGCGACGCCGACCAGCCCGCACAACATGCAATCCTCGCCGATCTCGACGTTGTGGCCGACCTGTACGAGGTTGTCGATCTTGGTGCCGCGCCCGATCTTCGTGGCGCGGATTGTACCGCGATCGACGGTGGAGTTCGCGCCGATTTCCACATCGTCGCCAATCTCGACGGTGCCCAGCGAGTGCAGCCGCGTCCATGCGGCGTTGGAGACCTCGACCCGGTCGCCAAGGGTTTCGCGGACCTGCTCGACCGAGGATTTCTCGGGCGTCACGAAGGCAAAGCCGTCGCCGCCCAGTGCCACGCCCGGTTGCAGGATCACCCGGTCACCGATGCGCACCCGCGCGCCGATGCGGACGCCGGAACAGATCAAGGCATCGTCACCGATGACCGCCTCTTCAGCGATGGTGGCCTGCCCGACGATGCGGGCATTGGCACCGATGCGGGCGTTCACGCCGATCACGGTCAGCGGACCGATGGCCGCCCCCGGCCCGATCCGCGCCGAAGGATCGACCACCGCCGAGGGATGGATGCCCGGCGCGATCTGCGGACCCGGATCGAAGATTTTCGACAGATGCGCCATGGCCAGACGCGGACGCCCGACGAATAGTGCGGCCTTCAGGTTCAGCCCCTGCCAGTCCGCGCCGTCCCACAGGATGGCGGCCTGCGCCTTGCCCTTGGGCAGACCCTCGGCGTATTTGGGATCCATCGCCAGGGCCAGATCCTGCGCCCCGCAAAGCGCCGGCTCGGAGGCGCCGGTGATCTGCAGCGCGGCGTCCCCTTCAAGGCGCGCGCCCAGGGCCTGCGCGATGCTGTCGAGACTGAATGCCATGATCACTCCGGAATGACTGTTCCGGCCTGTCTAGCCCCCAATCGCGCGCAGCGAAACCCCGGCCTTCGCCAGTGCGTTGAAGATCATTGCGTCACGCCCGTAGATGTCGACCCGAAACTGCACGTCGTCCGAGCCTTCGACGAAGGCCGTCTGGTAGACGAGGTGCACCGGCACCGGCTGTTTCAGTTGCAGAACGCTTTCGCGTCCGGTGTCCAGATGCGTCTTGAACGTCCCTTTAGGGTTCGTCGTCTGCTTGGCCAGTAGCGTGTAGGCAAAGTCGAACGGGTCGGCCAGGCGGATGCAGCCATGGCTGAAGGCCCGCTGCCCGCGCGAGAACAGCGTTTTATGCGGCGTGTCGTGCAGATAGATGTTGTGCTGGTTCGGGAACATGAACTTGACCAGCCCCAGCGCGTTGCCGTCGCTGGGCGGTTCTTTCAGGCGAAACGGGAAGTTGCCTTCGCTGTAGGAGGCGAAATTCACCGACCCGCGCGACACCCGGTTGCCGTTCTGATCCAGCAGTTGCAGATGCGACACCGCGTTGGGGTTCTGCTTCAGCATCGGCAGGTATTCCTTCGTGGCGATGGAATACGGCACATTCCAGGTCGGATTGATGACCATGAACTCCATCACGTCCGAGAATTCGGGCGTGCGGTGGGTCGAGCGGTTCTGCCCGACCACAGCGCGGGTCTCAAACGTCACGCGCCCGTTGTCGATGATCTTGGCCGAATAGTCGGGGATGTTCACCAGCACGTGGCGTTTACCCATCGGGAAGTTCATCCAGCGTTCACGCTCCATCCCGACGATGACCTGGGTCAGGCGGTCCTGCGCGGTGCGGTTCAGTTCCGCCAGCGTGGCGGGACCGGCCACGCCGTCGGGATTCAGCCCGTGATCGCGCTGAAACCGGGCCAGATCCTGTTGCAGGGCCTGGTCGAAGGTCGGGGATTTGCCGCCCTTGCCATAGCCCAAGGCCCGCAGCCGCGCCCGCATGACCACGATCTGCTGCGAGGACTGGCCCATCTTGTAGGACTTGCCGCCGACCTTCGGCCCCCAGCCGCCCGATCCGACGATCTTTTCAAGCCGGGTCTTTTCCTCCATCAGCGCCTTGTAGCTGGCCCGTTGCGGCGGCAGCGCCTTCAGGAATCCCGAGGGCGAGCTTTTCGAAAACGCCACAAGCGTCTGCACCGCTCCACGCCGGGGGGCCGCGCGGTCGATCTCCTTGCTGACCCGCGACGGGGTCAGGATGCCTGACTGGATGTCCTGTGCGTAGGCGCTGAAGGTCTTGCTGAAGGCAATCTCGGCCTTGGCCTTGTCGGCCACCGTCTTGGCCCCGGCCATCTGGCTCAGCCCCGCGATATTATAGGCGCCGGTGGGCAGACCGTGATCGCCGGACTGCTTGAGCGCCTTGAGGAAGTCTCGCTGGCGGCGCTTGTCCTTGGCCGACCCGCTCATCCACATCGGCTGATAGTTCCGCTGCGCATAGAACTGCTGCAGCGTGGCATCGCGCGCCACGGACGAGGCAATGGCCTGACGCAGGGCCTGATCCCCGGACTGGGCAAAGGCAGCGCCGGTCAGAAGAAGGACGGACAGAAACGCCCAGAACGGGCGCAGAATGGGGCTTCGCAGGATCGCGGGCATGGGAACTCCTGATTTGCGGCGCAAGGGACCACTATCCCCGAGGTAACGCGCGAGATACAATCCGTCAAAATCACAATCAGATGTTGCTGAATATTCTGTCGCTGATTGGCAACGGTGGAATGGGGCACCCCTTCTGACTTTGCATTGGCAGAAAACTGCCGATTCCAGCCCGGTTTCAGGTGTGCGTCCAAATGATTGTTGGGTTGTTCACACTGTTGTGCAAAAAGCCGAATTGTGGGATGGTTCTCAAAACAGCCGCGAATGTGGCGAATATGAGGCAGTACGGGCATGACAGATGACAGCAAGGCGGGCGCGGCCCGTTTTTCCAGACGTGGACTATTGGCGGCCTTTGCCGCAACGACGGTTGCCGCGGCACCGGTCCACGCAGGCGTATTCGGATTCCTTCGCGGGGCCGGGGACGTTCGACGGATCAAGATGTATTCCGGCCGCACCGGCGAGAGCATCGACATGATCTATTGGGTGGACGGCCGTTACGTGAAGCCGGCGCTCAAGGAAATCAACCACTTCATGCGGGATTGGCGCGAGAACAAGGCGACCAAGATCGACACCCGCACCATCGACATCATGGCCGCGTCGCACACGCTCCTGAATGTTGACGAACCCTACCTTCTTCTTTCCGGCTATCGCACCCCGCGCACCAACGCGATGCTGCGCAAGGGCACCCGCGGGGTTGCCAAGAAATCCCTGCACATGTCCGGCCAGGCCGCCGACCTGCGGTTGAAATCGCGCAGCGTCAGCCAGATGTCCAAAGCCGCGCAATCCGTCTCGGCGGGCGGTGTCGGACGCTACTACCGATCCAACTTCGTACATATGGACAGTGGCCCGATCCGAACCTGGAACGGCTGAAGCCCTTCCAAATCCTGCCTCATCCAGCGCCGCCGTTAGGGCGGCGTTTTTGCGTTTGGCGCCCCGCCCCCGTGACCTAGATCAATTGTGCACGAAGCCGGTAGACAGGTCGCGATTCCTGCCCCAAGATGGTGAAAATTTCCGGATTTGTCGGATTTGGGAAGGAAATGCAGAATTTTGCAGAAGAACTCAGGGCTGCACTGCTCCTGATCCTCTCCGGGGATCCGGACATGTGGTCCATTGTTCTGCTGTCGCTGCGGGTGTCGCTGACGGCGACCGTCGTGGCAGCGGCCATCGGCTTGCCTCTGGGGGCAATTCTTGCGGTGACCCGCTTTCCCGGAAAGCAACTGGTGGTCATCGTGGTCAATGCCCTGATGGGATTGCCGCCGGTGGTGGTGGGGCTCACGGTCTATCTTCTGCTGTCGAACTCCGGCCCACTGGGCGTTTTGAGCCTGCTGTATACCCCCACCGCGATGATCGTGGCGCAAGTGCTGCTGGTGCTGCCTATCGTCACCGCCCTGACCCGCCAGATCATCAGCGAGTTGGATGGCGAATATGCCGACCAGCTGCGCTCGCTGGGGCTGAGCCGGATGCAAACCGTGCCGACGCTGCTGTGGGACGGGCGCTTTCAATTGCTGACCGCGCTGCTGGCCGGGTTTGGCCGGGCCGTGGCCGAGGTCGGCGCGGTGCTGATCGTCGGCGGCAACATCAACCATGTGACCCGCGTCATGACGACCACGATCGCGCTGGAGACCTCGAAGGGCAATCTTTCGCTGGCGCTGGCGCTGGGAGTGATCCTGATCCTGATCGCGCTGATGGTGAACGCGGCGGTGGCCGCAACCGCGCTGCGGGCGCAGAGGTTCAGCCATGCGTGACCACGTCGATCCCTTGCGCACCGATTGGGCCGAGGTCGCGGCCCCCGCCGTGCCCGCCTGCCGCGTCGCGGTGTCGGATCTGACTGTCACGCGGGATCGCAAGACCCTGCTCAACATCCCCACGCTGACGCTGGAAGCCCCCGGCCCCAGCGTCATCATCGGCCCCAATGGCGCGGGCAAGAGCCTGCTGCTGCGCCTGATCCACGGGCTTCTGCCCGCCACCACCGGCCAGATCTCGCTGACCAATCCCTCGGGCGGCGGCGCCGTCAAACAGGCGATGCTGTTTCAGAAGCCGGTGTTGTTACGGCGCAGCGTGTCGGGCAACCTGGGGTTCGTGCTGCGTCAGCAGGGCGTCCCCTGGCGTGACAGACGCGCCCGCATTGCGGCGCTTCTGGCGCAGGGCCACCTGCAGACCCGCGCGAAACAGCCCGCGCGCTCCCTGTCGGGGGGCGAACAGCAACGGCTGGCGCTGGTGCGCGCGCTGGCCACTGGCCCCGACCTGTTGCTTCTGGACGAACCCACAGCACCGCTGGACCCTGCGGCCACGCGCGAGATCGAAGACCTGATCCGCCAGATCAGTGCCAGCGGCATCAAGATCGTGATGGTGACCCACGATCTGGGGCAGGCCCGGCGGCTGGCCGCCGAGGTTGTGCTGTTGCATCGCGGGCAGGTTCGGGAACAGGCCCCGACGGACCGGTTCTTTGCCCTGCCCCGCTCCACCGCCGCACAGGCATTTTTGAGCGGCGATCTTCTTCGTTAGCCCCTGACAGAGTGACCGACAGTGTTCTTCAGAAGCATTTTCCTGGGCGGCCTGATGCTGGTTGCCACCGGCTTTTCCGCCACCGCCGCCGATGATGCCATCATCGTGCAGTCCACGACCTCGACCCAGAATTCGGGCCTGCTGGATGCGATCCTGCCGCAGTTCCAGGACGCCACCGGGATCGCGGTCCACGTCGTGGCTGTGGGCACCGGTCAGGCCCTGCGGAATGCCCGCAACGGCGATGGCGATGTGCTGCTGGTCCACGCCAAGCCCGCCGAGGAGGCTTTCGTGGCCGAGGGCTTCGGCCTGCCGCGCCGCGATGTGATGTACAATGATTTCGTTATCGTCGGCCCGGCCGATGATCCGGCCGGCGTCCGTGCAGAAACCGACGTTGTGGCGGCCCTGGCGAAGATCGCCGCGACCGAGGCCGCCTTTGCCTCGCGCGGGGACGATTCCGGCACCCACAAGGCCGAATTGCGCCTGTGGGGCGAGACCGGCACCGATGTGGCCGCGGCCTCGGGCAGTTGGTACCGCGAAACCGGCTCGGGCATGGGGGCGACGCTGAACGCGGGTGTGGCCATGGACGCCTATGTGCTGACCGACCGGGCGACCTGGATTTCCTTTGGCAACAAGGGCGATCATCAGGTCGTGCTGGAAGGCGACCCGCGCCTCTTCAACCAGTACGGCGTCATCGTGGTGAACCCCGAACGGCACCCCAATGTGCAGGCGGCCGAAGCACAGGCCTTTGCCGACTGGCTGACAGGCCCCGACGGGCAGGCCGCGATTGCCGCCTTCAAGGTGGAGGGAACACAGCTGTTCTATCCCAACGCCGCGCCATAGCGTGCGGCTACGGGGCGCTGCCGTTCATCACGACACGCAACGCCTCGCCCACGTCATAGCCGCCCAGTTCGGCGGCGCGATCCGCAAACCCCGCCCGCCCCACCAGGCCGATCAGCGCCTGCATCGGTTCGGCGAACCACGCCTGCCGCCACACCAGCAGATCGAAGCGTTCCTCGACCAGCGGCAGGAAATCCAGCCCGAAGGGTTTGGCCACAGCCTCGATCCCGAAGCCGGTATCGGCCTGGCCTTCGGCCACCGCGCGCGCCAGATCCAGCTCGGTACGCGCCGCCCCCCGTGGTCCGTTCAATGCGTCCGGTATCAGGCCCTCGGCCTCGGCCAGACGTTGAAAATGGCGTTCACTGGCGGCGGTCTCCTGCCGGCGAACCACGCGATGCGGCGCCAGATCGCTAATACCGGAGATCTTCAGCGGGTTGCCCCGCGCCAGCAGCAGCCCGCGCCGCCGCGTTGCCAGCCGCACCAACACCACCGGCAGCGCCCCGGCCGCCGCTTGAACCGTGTCGATGTTCCAATGCCCCGAGGGTTCGTGCACATGCAGCGCACAGGCCATGGCCTCGCGCGCCAGAAACCGGCCCAGCCCGTCGAAACTGCCATCGAACAGGCCCGCCAGCCCGCTGCCACTGTCGCGCAACGCCCATTCCAGCAGCGGATCATGGCTGCCGACGACGATGCTGGGCAGATCCGCGCGCACTTCCGGCCCGCTGCGCCCGGCCTGGATCCAGGCGTTCACCTCGTCGCGCGGGAACAGAAGCTTGCCGACCACCCGGATACAGGGCACCTGCCCCGAGGCGGCAAGGTCATAGACCTTGCGCTCCTTGATCCGCAGAAGCTCGGCCAGCTCCTGGGTGGTCAGATATTCGGCGGGGGTTGGCTCGGTCATGTCCGCGAGTCTGATCGAAGTTGCCCGTCCCTGCAACGGTTCCGCGCCGGCAGGAACTACCGCGCGACAATCAATTCAGCCTGCAACCCGCCCAGACGGGCGCTGCGCCCAAGATGCAGGCGCCCGCCGTGCCGCCGCGCGATGTCCGAGGCGATGGCCAGTCCCAGGCCGACCCCGGTGCCACGATCCTGGTTGCGCGCCGCGTCAAGCTGGGCAAAGGGTTTCAGCGCATCCTTGAACCTGTCCTTGGGAATGCCCGGCCCGTCGTCCTCGACCCGGATGCAGACGGTGCCTTCGCGCACGACCACCGTGACCGCCGCCATGGTGCCATAGCGCACGGCATTGCCGATCAGGTTCTCCAGTGCCCGGCTGATCGCCATGGGGCGAATGGTGACATTGCCGGTTTCATCCAGTTGGCACAGTTCCACCGCATGGCCGCCGCGACGGGCGGACACGACGCAAGCGCGCACCAGTTCTGTCAGATCGGCCTCAACCGCATCGTCCAGCGCATCACCGCGCACGAAGTTCAGGAACTCGTCCACCAGGTGCTGCATGTCCTGCACATCGCGCCGCATGGCCTCGGTTTCCTCGGTGTCGTCCATCATGCCAAGCGCCAGCTTCAGCCGCGTCAGCGGCGTGCGCAGGTCATGGCTGACGCCCGAGAGCATCAGGGTGCGTTGCTCCATCTGCCGCTCGATCCGGCTGCGCATGTCCAGAAACGCCTGCCCTGCCAGCCGAACCTCGCTGGCGCCGGTGGGGCGGTAGTACACATGCCGCCCCTTGCCGAAGGCATCCGCCGCCCGTGCCAGCCGCTTGATCGGCCGCAGCTGGTTGCGCAGGAAGATGAAGGAGATCATCGTCATCAAGACGCCGGTCGCGATCATCAGCACCAGAAGCTGATGCGGGTTCGACGCCGACACCCGCCCGCGTGGCATCCTCAGGTCCATGCCCCCATGCACGGTGTCGATCGACACCTGTACCTCGCGCTGGTTGCTGGTGAGATCGATGCCCGAGACACCCGTCAGACGCCGGTGCAGGGTTTCGATCACCACCCGCCCCGACAGGTCATAGAAGGCCCGCGTGTCGCCATCGCGCAGCGGCGCGGGCAGGAACACCGCCAGTTCCAGCGCCGGGCCCAGGTCGTCCACCAGCGCCTGCGCCGTAGCCAGGTCAGGGGCGGCGTTCACGCTGTCCACAAGATACCGCGTTTCGGCCAGAACATTGCGGGTCATCTGCCGGGTGACACCTTCGAAATGCCGCTGGATGAAGACGACGGACACCACCAATTGCAGGGTGAAGACCGGCAGGACCAGGATCAGTGCTGCGCGTCCATACAGGCTGCGCGGAAGGGAGTGTTTGAGCCAGGCGAAGAGCATGGCTACATCTGACCATGCAGCAGCAGCACTGGAAAGCGCCAAATGGATATTGCCCGGCAGCCCCCCGTTCCCGGACAGGCCGAAGACCTCGCCCCCGGCCTGCGCCGGGTATTGGCGCCAAACCCCTCGCCGATGACCTTTTGGGGCACCAACACCTATCTGTTGGGCGACCGCGACGTTGCGGTGATCGATCCCGGTCCGGACAGCGCGTCCCATCTTGAGGCCATCCTCGCCGTCCTGCGCCCCGGGCAGAGGATCACGCGGATCCTTGTCACCCACGCCCATCGGGATCATGCGCCACTGGCCCGCGCACTGGCGGATCGCACCGGCGCCCCGGTTCTGGCCTATGGGCCAGCCACTTCGGGCCGCAGCGCGGTGATGCAACGGCTTGTGGCCGAAGGGTTTACAGGCGGTGGCGAAGGCGTGGATGCCGGGTTTCAGCCCGACCGCTGCCTGCCCGATGGGGCGCAGGTGACGGGCGCGGGCTGGACACTCACCGCGATGTGGACACCCGGACACATGGGCAACCACATGGCGTTTGTCTGGAACGACGCCGTGTTTACAGGCGATCTGGTAATGGGCTGGGCCAGTTCCCTGATCTCGCCCCCTGACGGCGATCTGGCGGCCTTCCTGTCGTCCTGCCACCGTCTGCGCGCGCTCGCCCCGCGCATCCTGCATCCCGGGCACGGCCTGCCGGTGACCGATCCGGCCGCGCGCATCGACTGGCTGATCGCGCACCGTCATGCCCGCGAGGCCCAGATCCTGGCCGCCCTGCCCCCGCAAGGCATCGGGCTGAACGCGCTTACACACGCCATCTATGACAGCGAAACCCCCGCCGCCCTGTTGCCCGCGGCCGAGCGCAACGTGCTGGCCCATCTCATAGATCTGACCACGCGCGGCAAGGTCCGGGCCACCCCCGGCCTGTCCCCCGAGGCGCTGTTTTCCCGGGCCTGAAACGGGGTGAAAAAAATGTCAAAAGCCTCTGGACGCCCCCAGACAGCATAGCTATACACCGCCGCATGTTCCGGCGTAGCTCAGCGGTAGAGCAGTTGACTGTTAATCAATTGGTCGTAGGTTCGATCCCTACCGCCGGAGCCATAAAAATCAAGCACTTAGGCTGATTTTTATGGTGCCTCTCGGGGCCCAAGTACAGCATAGACACGGTGATTGACCGTATGGCTTTCGCAGCCGTTTCAACGCGTTAGTGGCGGAGCTCTCTTTCCCAGCTACCACCCGCGTCGCGCGTTCAACGCGTCTAGAAGCGCGTTACGAGGCTGCAGGCCTGCATCGCTGGGGCTCCGCTCTAGGTAGTCGGTAAGCGCGTTCCCCGGAGCGGAGCCGAGTTCCAGGGCATTTGACGGTGACTGTGTCGCGAGAAGGTCCGCCAGCGTAGGCTGAACGCGGGCAGAGTTGTTCCGCCGCATTTGACGCGATAGGTCATATTCGTTTGACCGCCCGGCGGCGGCGGTCGAGTCTACCAGCCAGCGCAAGGTGTCGGGATCATTCGCGATCCGCTCCCACTGCACCACCGATATGGCGACGTCGGGCTTCATAAGGTTGTCCACGATCCGGTCGGGCATCAGCGGGTACTTCTGCTCGAACTGCGTTCTTTGGTTGAACGTGGTCCACGCTCCGCCGTGGTGACCGTAGAGCGCCTTCTTCTCGTTTGGCAGGGCAGCGGTCCAGCCGTTGGCCACACCCGGAAGATTGATGACCAAAATTCCCGATTTGCGGTTCACGCGGCCATTTATCATGCTGGACTTTAGTTCCCAGTCGACGTGCTTCCTGCCCCGCGTCTCACCCCCGCATAGAAGAATCGTTACCTCGCTATCGCTCAGGAACTCGTCCCTGATCTGGCGACGTATGCTCTGCGACGAGCGGTTGTCGTCCGGAATTCCTGTCACTGGCAGTGAACCGTCCTGGAAGGCCCCGAACTGCCGCGCGAGATTGCTCAGGTGGTGCTTGTAGTCCTGGTCGTTCTCATGGTGATAGCTGATGAAAGCCTTTGTCATTCCTGATCCCTAACCCTTCAATTCGCTGAGCCCGAATATCAGGCACCCCAACCCGCCGATCGCAATGGCGAGCGTCAGCCAGTGCGTCACGCTCTGCCACCCGCTCGATGTTCTCGGGACTCTGTCGTCACCGACCGCTGAGCCAAACTCCTTAAGGACCACGCCGTTTTTCTCAATGCCCTGTGAAATCCGGTTCATGACGACCGCAATGGTCAGGAAGGCAAGACCGAGGAACAGCCAGAATGTTCCGCCGACTCCATCTGGAGAGGTGCGGAAGATCAGGGCAGCCGCGGAGAGTACTGCCACGAGCAGTTGAGCCATCTGCCAGCGCAGCCTGTCTAAATGGCGAAACGTCTCGTATCGCTGCCTGTATATCTCAATCTGCTGGTCTGACATTTCCCTTTGCGCCGATCACCCACTCCGTCAGAACTAAACTAGAACATGACAGAACTACTGACAAGCGGGCAGACTCGGCGTAGACCCAACCTATTGGGCTCGAGCAGAAGAGACAGGCCACATGTTGACATTACTCGAACTTGTGCGGGAGCAGGCGGACAGGCCTTCGGACTCGAACAGGCGGGCTTCTGCCACGAGGCTCTGGTCGAGATCGACGTGACAACGGCGGCGTAAAATTCGACTACGGGGCGGCGCAAAAGTCGGCCGGTCCGGACGTGACCAGCGCCTTGGCAAACCCGACACAGAGGCCGCAGTATAAGTGCGCCTGCGGAAAGGGAAAGCGCGGCCTTCACCCGCTTCGCGCAAAAGTGTCCATCCGCACGACGGACGCAACAGAGGCCCAGAACTCGAAGCTGCGACAAGCGATGAGCGCTCTGGACCTTTTCCCGAATGACGCCGTTGCCACGAAGCTGCCATATCCGGTTCTCAACCGCGCGGCCCTGAAATGGAAACGCCAGCCCCGTGAATGAACCGAAGCCAGGACCCAATTCGCCGTCACGTTCGGTGAGAACTTCGTCAGCCAATGACGAGACAAGGCCCGGCAAACAGAATATCGGTCAATCCCGTTTCTCGACCCGGTCATAGGGAGGATCAATTTTTCCCCGACCAGCAAGAAGTATCGCAACCTCACAAAAAATCGGTCCGAGTGTTCCGGCCATCTTCAGGATGGGCGATATTGGCTTGTCGCTGTTGGCTCCTCCTGCACACTTCGGCTTGTCCGAGAACGCACTCTGCGATGGCCTGGAAACGGGGCTTTTCTTCCCTGCTGACGAAAAGGCACACAGCCCATCAGAGGGATCTCTAGAGAGATCACCCCTCCGCCGGTGCCACGGCCCGTTGATAGAGATGCCATGTGGTGTGGCCAAGGATCGGCAGGGTGAAGATCAGGCCCAGAAATGCCGGAACCAGCGACAGCAGCATGGTGACCGAGATGACGGCCGCCCAGGTGAGCATGACCGCAGGGTTCTCGGTGACGACGCGCACAGACGTGATCATGGCGGAAACGAAATCCATGTCCCGGTCGAGCAGCATCGGCATGGCGACAACGGTCACCGAGAACAGGACCGCCGACAGCAATGCGCCAACGCAGGTGCCAATCGCAAGAAAGGTCCAGCCCTCCGGTGTGAACAACACGGTGTGCAGGAAGCCGTCCAGATCCGAGAACGATGAATCCTGCAGGACAATCACCAGAACTGTCCGAAACTGGTAGAACCACACCCACAGGATGAACAGGGTGACGAAGGCCATCCAGCCCATCTCGCGCTTGCGTTGATTGGCCATGACGGTGAGGATGTCAGCCCAGCCGAAACTCTCCCCCGCCTCCAACCGGCGGGACATTTCATAAAGTCCAGCGGCGGCGAAAGGCGCGACCAGCGGAAAGGCGACCAAGGCAGGAATGATCATCCAGATCATGTCGAACCAGACCAGGCAACCAACCAACAGCATTCCAAAAACCGCATAAAACAGGCCGAAGAAGCCGCTCATGACGGGGCGTGCCAGAAAGTCGGAAAACCCGGCCTTCAGCGATGCTGTGATGTCATCCGCCGTCACCTTGTTGACCTGAGGCATGCCCCGCTGCGGCGTCTGATTGTCCGGTGGTGTGGACCCTTCGGTCTTGGATGTCATGACATACTCCTCCAAAAGCACGGCGCCACATTGGTCTGACTGCCAACCGATCCAGCGATACATCAGACAGAGGTGGCTCGGTTGGGTCGAACACTTCTGAGCTGTTTCCTACGTGTATATTCCGCGCGATTATGCCGCCACCAGGATCGGCGTAGGCGGTTTGTAATATGCCCGATCGGGCGTCTGCGCGTCCAGCAATGAATGCCCCCTCCGGTGTGACCATTGCGTCCAGTGCCTTGGCGCTTTGAGGCAAAGTACGGCGACAGAACCCTCCCCCCCGCCGTCACATGCCTGACTTGCCGTTGCCGGTTCAAAACCTCTTGGTGCAGCGCAGCAGGCCGCGATGGTTTTGGTGGTTGTCACCGACCGGATCCTCGTTCACCATCTTGAAGTCGGTACCAGCCGCAACATTGGCAAACGACAGCCCGAGACCGAGCTGCCGCACTCCGAGTCCAATCGGCAGGCTGGTCGAGAATTCGCCCGCTCAGCCTGTTCAGGTCGGACTGGCCGGTTGCCGTGCCGTAGGCGACCAGAAAGCCGACGCCCGCGCCGGTGCCTCCGGTCATATCTGCCACACGTCAACGGTTCCGCCCGCACCGCCGTTCTCGATGAACGCGGTCACGCCGACATTGTAGGGCCATCCGCCTTCCGCGCCGCTGCTCTGGGCGTGAAACGCCCCCGCACACAGATGAAGATCGCGATCTCCGAGGCAGGCGCCAATGCGGCGACGGCCCCCAAGGGCAGTCGGATCCAGCGGGTCGGCGACTTCTACAACGCTTTCATGGACACCGCCGCGCTGGATGCCGCAGGGCTTGCACCATTGCAGCCGGAACTGGATCGCGTCGCCCGGATGTCGGACATGGATGACCTGATCCGCTTTATCGGCAACATGGTCCACATCGGTACGCCGGCCCTGCTGATGGGGTTCGGGCCCGAGGTCGATCTGGCCGACAGCACGGTCTATGCGACCTATGGCGGGTCAGGGTCGTTCGGGGCGCCCAAGGAGTTCACCGATCTTCTGGGCAACAGCGCAGGAGCGCACCTTCTGGAAGCCTACCGCGCC
Source organism: Meridianimarinicoccus marinus (assembly GCF_040689105.1). Classification (NCBI taxonomy): domain Bacteria; kingdom Pseudomonadati; phylum Pseudomonadota; class Alphaproteobacteria; order Rhodobacterales; family Paracoccaceae; genus Meridianimarinicoccus; species Meridianimarinicoccus marinus. Next base: position 64,586 of record NZ_JBFBVU010000018.1, on the reverse strand, counting down.
TATGTTCAGGCGGTCATGGAAATTGCCGGGCGCAGCCCAGAGCAGGCCGCCAGATCGCAGACACGGTGCAAGACATGGAATCCGCGAAGAAGGCGGGCAAGCTGACGCCCGAAGAGATGGTCGTTCCGCGCGTGTTCAACAACCCGATGTCGGCCAGCGAGTGCCAGGCCCTGATTCCGGACCTGGATCTTGCCACCTATTTCGAAGTCATCGGCTTCCCCATGCCCGCCCGCCTGATCATCGCCGAGATGCGCTAGTTCCCGGTAGGTTCGCAGCTTCTGCACGACCTGTCGATGCAGGATTTCCGGGACTGCTTCGCCTTCCACTTGCTCGACAATTCCACCCAGGTCCTGTCCACCGAATTCGACGAACCCAAGCGCGCCTTTTTCGCGGTCCTGACCGGAATGGACGAGGCACCGCCACTGGAAGAACGGGTGCTGGCCTTCCTGCAGGAAGCCCTGGGCCGTCCGCTGTGCCCGGTCTACGTGGATCTCTTCTACTCGGAAGGCGCTCGACATAGTGACAGGGATCCAGACCGTGTTCATCGACCGCCTGCCGTCGCGCAACGGGCTGTCCGAGGAAACCAGTGCCGCCGCAAAGCACAAGCTGGAAAACTTCTACTACAAGGTCGGCGATCCGGATGAATGGATCGATCACAGCGGGGTCGAGATCGGCACAGACGCGGTGGCGAACCTGAAGTACATCGCGGGCTTCCTTGACGACCGCCTGCGCGCGCGGACGCAAAGGCCGGTCACCCACGATCAGTTCAACACCGAATCCACCCTGCCGATCGTCGTCAACGCCGCCTACAACACCACATACAACAGCTTCGACGTGCCCGCAGCGATCCAGCAACCGCCGGTGCTCGAACCCGAGACGGATGCGCCGATCTGGGTCTGCCGCCAGGGCGGGATCATCGCCGGGCTGTCGCCCTCGCAGCGGTGTTTCATTGCCTGGAGCCAGATGCGGACGTGGAAGCCGACCGAGCAGTTCATCCGCACCATCGTCGCCGCGGATGGCCACCCGCCCGCCGAGTATCGCGCCTATGCCCCCCTTCAGCATGTGAAGGCCTTCTACGAGGCGCTCGACATTACCGAGGGCGATCCCATGTGGTTGCCGCCCGAGCAGCGGGTGAACGCCTGGTAGGCAGCCTGCGCTGTTTTGGGCAGGGGGCGCAGCGGCGCTGCTGTGCCTATTGTTGCACGGAAAGAACAGCCCGTAGCAGCACAGTACCGATATCCAGAAACGAAAAGGCCGCGCCCCGATGACAACGTCGAAAATCCCGAGCAACCGGCGCGGATTTCTTGCCCTGGGCGGCGCCGTGGCCCTGTTGGCCGGGGCGCCCGCATTGTGGCGCGTCTTCGCGCCCGGATTGTCGGCACCGCCGCATCCATCAGTACCGGGGTTCTTTCAGTTGGAACAGGGGGCGGTGACCGGGGCCTTCGATCCGCTGGTGGGGCTTCAGGATGGCCCCCGGATTGCGCCCGCCGAGATCACCGACCTCTGCGCCGCGTTGTTCCGCGCGCCGCTTGAGGGGCGCGTGCCGCTGGCGTACTTCACCGACATCAACTGCCCCTTTTGCCGGACCATGGAGCCGTGGATCACCGCGCTGGACCCGGCAACGGTGGCCGTGACGGTGCATGATCTGCCGCTGCTCGGCGCAGCCTCTGTCGCGGCGGCGCGGGCCATCGTGGCAGCAGAGTATCAGGGAGCCGCGTCCAAGATGCGTAGCCGCCTGCACCGCACCCGCTTCCAGCCCGACCCGCCGTATCTGACCGCGCTGGCCGAGGGTCTGGGGCTGGACGCCCCGCGCCTGTTGCAGGACATGGAGCGTCCCGAGGTGACCGCCCGGATCGCCACCAGCCTCGGGCTGGCGGCACGCTTCCAGATCCCCGGCACCCCGGCGTTGGTGGTGGGGTCGGTACTGGCGGTGGGCAACCGCAGCAAGGCCGAGGTACAGTCCCTGATCGATCAGGCCGAGACCGGTGTCTGCACCTGAGGCGCTTGTGCGGGCAGGTCCGCAACAACGACCCGCCCGTCCAGAGCCGAGTCCTGCGCCGCCTGTCCCATCAGAACCGCGCGCAACCCGTCGTCGAAGCTGACCTCGACCGTTCCCTGTCCGCGCAGTACCTGCAGGAACTTCTGATGCTGGTAGAAGGTCGAGCCGTTGTGATCGCCCGCGTCCAGCAGCGCCTCATCGACCGGTATCTCCAGCATCTGCGGCCGCTTGGGATGGCGCGGCGACACGATCACCCGTGACACCGGCGGCGGGCCAAGATCGGCAGGCCAGAACCGGGTCGGCCCCGGCACCCTGGCCTCGATCTTGCCCAGCGGACCGATGGCGGTGATCTCTTCCTGAAACTCGGATCCTTCCGCGAACATGCACAACTCCAGCATCCCGCGCGCGCCATTGGCAAAATCCACGATCACATAGGCGTTGTCCCAGATGTCCGGCGGGCCGTCGGCTGCATCCTCGGCCTTGTGGTTCACGTCCTGCGCACCCGAGGCCATGATCCGCACCGGCTCTGCCCCCACCACCAACCGCATCAGGTCGAAGAAATGGCAGCATTTCTCGACCAGCGTGCCGCCGGTGCGGGCGTTGTAGCGATTCCAGCCGCCCACCTTGTCGAGAAAGGGAAAGCGATGTTCGCGGATGGTCAGCATCCGCACGCCGCCGGTGACCTCGGCCACCTTGTCGAGCAGCGCCGCGATGGGCGGCATGTAGCGGTATTCCATCGCCACCCAGATCGGCGCCGGATAGCGCGCGTGCAGCGCCGCCAGCCGGGCCGCATCGGCGGGATCGGTGAACAGCGGCTTTTCCACCAGCAGCGGCAACGGGCGCGTGGCGGCGATCTGCTCCATCTGCGCCACATGGCAGTCGTTGGGGCTGACGATCACCAGCGCATCCAGATCCGGCAGGGCCAGCAGGTCCGCCAGATCGGCCACCGCCACGGCCCCCGGTACCAGCGCCTGCGCGGCAGCGCGCATTCCCGCATCGGGATCGCACAGCGCGGTCACTTCGGCACCGTCCAGAATCGCGATGTTGCGGATATGCTCCTGCCCCATCATGCCGCATCCGATGATGCCATAGCGCTTTGGCGTCATGCCTGCTCTCCTAGCTATTGCGCGCCACATAGCGGGCGCGGTCGTGGTTGAACCAGGTGCGGGAGACCTCGGGCAGCGCCCCGTCACTGGTGCGGCTCTGGCGCAGGACATGGCCGCAGACCGCGCCCGCGCCACAACCAGTGTCCTGCCCCCAATCGGGCATGGCATCGACGCCGATCCGATCCTCGATGGCGGTGATCCAAAGCCCGAGGGTTTCCCGGTAGTAGAGGTAGAGCGATTCAGACAGCGCCTGCGGATCCAGCCGGTCGGTGATCGCGCCATCCAGCCAGATCTCTTCCGCCGCCACCGCGCGATCGTCCAGAAAACGCAGGCGGCGGATGCGGTGCCCGGTGTCCGAGCCGCCGAAATCCGGCAGATCGGCAGGCTTGGGCAGGCGCGCCACAGACAGCACACGGGCCTGTGGCAGGCCGCCGCCATCCAGCCGTTCCAGCCGGAAAAAGGCATAGATCGAGCCGCCCTGTCCGGTGTCGAGGATGTAGTTCCCCGACCCTTGCCGACGCTCCAGCACGCCCTGATCCTCCAGCCGCGCCAGCGCCTTGCGCAGGGTGCCGACGGCAATGCCCATGCCGTCCGCCATCTGCCGTTCGGGCGGCAGGCGATCGCCCACGCGCAAGCGTCCGGCCGCGATTTCACGTACCAGAAACTCGGCAATCTGCAGATACTTGGGCAGTGCCGCACGATCGGCCACGCCATCCCCCTCCCGAATTGATTTACTATTGATGCAGCAATTGCGCGATGCTAGGCAAGAGGAAACAACGGGGGGAATTCGATGACGGTGGTGCCAGTCACATCCGCAGATCTTGATGCATCCGAGGTGTCGTGGTTCTCGGCCCTGTGTTCGGACGACTATCGCTTGCTGGGCGTGCCCGAGGGCGACCTGCGGTCCAGTTTCGCGCATTGCTCGGCAATCCTGCGCGAGGCCGAATCCCAGGGATTCCGCAACATCCTGTGCCCCTCGTCCTACCAGGTCGGGCAGGATACGCTCAGCTTCGTGGCCGGATGCGCGCCGATCACCGATCGCATCAACATGCTGGCCGCCGTGCGTTGCGGCGAGATGCAACCGATCATGCTGGCCCGCACCATCGCCACGCTGGATCACATGTTGCAGGGTCGCCTGACGGTCAACATCATCAGCAGCGACTTTCCCGGAGAGAAAGAAGACAGCAGCTTCCGCTACCAGCGCTCGCGCGAGGTGGTGGAGATCCTGAAACAAGCGTGGACGCAGGACCAGATCACCTACAAGGGGCAGGTCTATGACTTCGAGGGGCTGACCACCGACCCCGCGAAACCCTATCAGACCGGCGGGCCGCTTCTGTATTTCGGCGGCTATTCCCCTGACGCGCTGGACCTCTGCGGCCAGCATTGCGACGTCTACCTGATGTGGCCGGAGCCCAAGGATCAACTGGCCGAACGCATGAAGGCCGTCAACGCCGTGGCCGAGAAATACGGCCGCACGCTGGACTATGGCCTGCGGATCCACACCATCGTGCGCGACACCGAGGCCGAAGCCAAGGAATACGCCGAACACCTGGTGTCGAAGCTGGATGACGAATACGGCCAGTTGATCCGCGAACGGGCACATGATTCCGGCTCGCTGGGGGTCTCGCATCAGGCCCGCGCCCGCGCGCTGGCCGACAAGTTCGGCTATGTGGAGCCGCATCTGTGGACCGGCATCGGCCGGGCCCGGTCGGGCTGTGGTGCCGCGCTGGTCGGATCCGTCGATCAGGTGCTGAGCGAGATCGAGGCCTATCGCAAGATGGGCATGCGCGCCTTCATCTTCTCGGGCTACCCGCATCTGGAAGAATGCAGGATTTTCGGGGAAAAGGTTCTACCTCATCTCAAGACCTGTTCGCTGCCGCACGCCTATGGCCGGGTGCCGGACAAGACCCCGATGACCCCTTTAGGAGCCGGAGAGCGCAAGTAATGGATCGTGTTTCCCTGTCCCCGACATTGGACCTGTCGCGCATCGTCTATGGCATGTGGCGGCTGGCCGATGACGACAACATCTCGCCGGCCCATGTGCAGGCCAAGATCGAAGCCTGTCTTGCACAGGGCATCACCAGTTTCGATCAGGCCGACATCTATGGCGGCTACACCTCAGAGGCGGTTTTGGGCAGCGCCCTGCGGGCCGCCCCGGCCCTGCGCGACCAGATGCAGATCATCACCAAATGCGGGATCGTTGCCCCGGCGGGGCGCTATTCCGATGCGCGGGTGAAATACTATGACACCTCGCGGGCACACATCGAGAAATCGGTGGACCTTTCCCTGCGCGAGATGGAGATCGAGCGCATCGACCTGCTGCTGATCCATCGCCCCGATCCCTTCATGAACGCCGACGAGACCGGCACCGCGCTGGATGACATGGTGGCCTCGGGCAAGGTCGGGCATGTGGGCGTGTCGAACTTCCTGCCCGCCGAATTCAACCTGCTGCAATCGCGCATGTCCACGACGCTGATCACCAACCAGATCGAGATCAGCCTGCTGGCCTCGGACCCTTTCCGCAATGGCGAACTGGCCACGCTGATGCAGGCCGGCGTCGCGCCGATGGCCTGGTCACCGCTGGCGGGAGGCGCCTTGTTTGCCCCCGAAAACAGCGCCCTGCACGACAAACTTGCAGCCTTCGGCGAAAAGCATGACGTCGATGCCAGTGCCGTGGCGGTGGCCTGGCTGCTGGCGCATCCCGCCCGCATCCTTCCGGTCATGGGCACCAACAGCCTGGCACGGATTGCACGATTGTCCGAGGCGTGCAAAGTGGAGATGTCGCGGGAGGACTGGTTCGACTTCTACACGGCGGCCCTGGGACAAGAGGTGCCTTGAGCATGGACGGGAGCAGCGCGATTTCGATAGAGACATTCCAGCCCGCACCCGACACGCAACGGGCCTATCGCACCGCGCTCGGCTCGTTCGGCACTGGCGTCACGGTCATCACCACCACCACCGACCTGGGCCCCTGCGCCATTACCGTCAACAGTTTCGCCAGCGTCTCGCTGGAGCCGGCACTTGTGCTGTGGTCGGTGGACAAGGCTTCGGACCGCTGCGCCGCCTTCGCCGAGGCCCGACACAGCGCGATCCACGTGCTGGAACGCGGCCAGCAGGATCTGGCCTGGCGCTTTGCCCGCGACGGCTTTGATTTCGCGCAGACCGACTGGCAGCCCGACGGTAACGGAGTGCCCTGTCTGGGCGGCTGCCTGACGCGCTTTGATTGCGAAACCGTGGCGGCCCATGATGGCGGGGATCACATTATCCTCGTGTCGAAAGTGACCAGTGTCTCGGCGCGCCACGGCCTGCCCCTGCTCTTCGTGCAGGGCAAATTCGGAAGTTTCTCCACCTCCTGAGCATACAGGAGGGGAGACCATGGGCCGCAACGTCGGCCCGATCAGGGAGGATCACGGCGGATGCCCATTCTGCTGGCGCTGCTGCGCCCGTTCGAGATTGTCAACACCGCCATGGGGCGGCTGGGCCAGGGCGTGACCGTGGTCGCCATGGCGCTGATGGTGATTGTGATCCTGATCCAGGTGGTGTTCCGCTACGTTCTGAACAACGCCCTGCCCTGGCCGGACGAAGCCGCGCGCTTCCTGATGCTGTGGATGACCGGGCTGATCGCACCCTACGCCTTTCGCCGGGGCGGTTTCGTCGCCATCGACATGGTGGAACGCGCGCTGCCGAAACGGGTGGCCGCGGTGCTGTCGCTGGTCCTGCTCAGCCTGTCGCTGATCGTGCTGATCGTCGGCGTACAGCTGGGCTACAACCACACCATGTCGGGCTGCCTGTTCAAAAGCGCGACCCTGTGGATGCCCTTTACCTTCAGTTTCGCGATGCCCCTGCCCGGTCTCGACCTTTCGCTGACCCTGTGCACCAAGGCCGATGCCGCCTTCGCGCTGACCTGGGGCTGGGCCAAGATGCCGCTGGCGATGATGTATGCCTCGCTCTACGTCGGGCTGATCCTGCTGGTACTGGTTAATGTCGAATTGCTGCTGCGCGGGCTGGCGACCTTGCTGGGCCTTGAGGACCAACTGCGTACGCTGCCGCACGATGTCGTGGAGGCCGAGTGATGCTGATCTGGTTCCTGCCCGTCTTCCTGATCTTCCTGATGGTCGGCCTGCCGGTGTTCTTCGCGCTGCTGGCCGCCCCCGGACTGCTGTTGTGGCTGAACGGGCAGGAGCGCGACATCGCCCTGCTTTATCGCAATGTCTACAACGGTATGGACAGCTTCCCGCTGATGGCCATTCCCTTCTTCATGCTGGCGGGCGAGTTGATGAACCGCGGCGGCATCACAGAACGGCTGGTGGAATTCGCGCAAGCCCTGATGGGGCATCTGCGCGGCGGGCTGGCGCATGTGAACGTGCTGTCGTCGATGCTGTTTGCCGGGCTGTCGGGTTCGGCGGTGGCGGACACCTCGGCGCTGGGGTCGATGCTGATCCCGGCGATGGAACGCCAGGGCTATACCCGCCGTTTCGCCGCCGCCATCACCGCCGCCAGTTCGGTGATCGGCCCGATCATCCCGCCCTCGGGCATCATGATCATCTATGCCTATGTCATGGGCGAAAGCGTGGCCGCGCTGTTTCTGGCGGGCATCGTGCCGGGGATCATGGTCGGGGTCGGGCTGATGCTGATGGTCAAGGTCATGGCCGACCGTTATGACTTTCCCATCGCCTCGGCCAAGACCACATGGCGGCAGCGGGGACACGCCAGCCTGCGCGCCTTCTTTCCGCTGATGACCCCGGTCATAATCCTGGGTGGCATCCTGGGCGGCGTCTTCACCCCGACCGAGGCCGCGACCGTCGCCGTCGCATATGCCCTGCTCATCGGCTTTTTCATCATGGGCAGCCTGAAATTGGCGGATCTGCCCGACATTCTGGCCAAGGCCGGCACCACCTCGGCGGTGGTGCTTCTGCTGGTCGGCGCCGCCATGGCCTTCAAGACCGTGGTCAGCCTGTCCCACGCCCCGGAGATTCTGGCCGAGTTCATCCTTGGCCTCAGCCAGAACCCGCTGGTCCTGCTGTTCCTGATCAACCTGCTGCTGTTCATTGTCGGCATGTTCCTGGACGCGGGCCCGGCGATCATCATCCTTGGCCCGATTCTGGGCCCGATCTTCGTCGATCTGGGCGTTGACCCAGTGCATTTCGCCATCATCATGAGCGTCAACCTGACGGTGGGGCTGGCCACGCCGCCCATGGGGCTGGTTCTGTTCGTCGCCTCGTCGGTGTCGGGCGAACGGGTCGAGACAATTTCCAAAGCCATCCTGCCGTTTCTGGCCGTCGAGGTGGTGGTGATCTTCCTGATCACCTTCGTCCCCGCCTTCTCGATGACCATCCCCCGCCTCGCGGGCTTCGTGAACTGAGCAAACAAAACAACTACAGGGAGAGAGACATGCTCAAGAACCTAACCAAACCGCTTCTGGCCGCGGCCCTTGCGGTCACGCCGATGGCGGCCATGGCGGCGGATTACACGCTGCGCGCCACCGCCAACGCCAACGAGGCCGACGAGGATTACGACGGCCTGATCGTCTTCAAGAACTTCGTCGAGGCGGCCTCGAACGGCGCCATCGAGGTCGAATTGTTCATGGGCACGCAGCTGTGCTCAAACGGGGCGGAGTGCCTGCAGGGCATCGCCGATGGCTCGATCGACATCTATATCTCGACCTCGGGCGGGGCGGCGGGGATCTTCCCCTATGTGCAAGTGCTGGATCTGCCCTATCTGATGGCCGACGACCGCATCGCCGAAGCCGTGCTGCAGGGCGACTTCACCCGCACCATGCGCAATATGGCGCTTGAGGATTCCGGCGGCACCATCCGCCTGATGACCATCGGCAACACCGGCGGCTGGCGCAACTTCGCCAACACCAAGCGGCGCGTGCAGACCCCGGCCGACATGGAAGGGCTGAAGATCCGCACCGTGGTCGCCGACCTGCCGCAGGAACTGGTGCGCGCGCTTGGCGCCTCGCCGACCCCGATCCCGTGGCCCGAACTGTTCACCTCGTTCCAGACCGGCGTCGTCGAAGGCTCCAAGAACGGCATCACCGACATCATGGGCATGAAATTTCCCGATGCCGGGCTGCAATACGTCACGCTGGACGGCCACGCCTACATGGGCGCCCTGTGGTGGATGAACAACGCCCGCTTCATGGAGATGCCGGAAGGCCTGCGCCGCGTCGTGGTCGATGGGTTCTATGCGCTGCAACAGGCCACCTTTGCCTCGCCCAAGCGAAAATCCATCGCCGCCTATGAGGAATTCGTTGCCGGTGGTGGTGACCTTTACGTGCCGACGCCCGAGGAAAAGGCCGCGTTCAAGGAAGCCGCCGCACCGGTCTACGAATGGTTCAAGCAGAACGTGGATCGCGGCGAGCCGATCTTCACCGCCCTGACCGAGGCGGTGGCCGAGGCCGAGGCGGAACTGGACGCCGCGCGCAGCGCCGACCTGCAATAATCCCTACTGCGGGCCGGCCCGGCGTCGGATTGGCCCGCAGTCCTGCTTGACGTGCACGTAACGTTGCGTCACGGCACGTTATTCTATCCTTCACTCCATTGTGCGCAGGATCGCCCGGGGCCATATCCAAGGTGAGAGTGAGGATAGACAGATGACCTTCCATCGCAGGACATTTCTGGCAGTATTTGCCGCCCTGTTTCTGGGCGCCGCGCCGGTTGTGGCGGCCACCGTTGTCGCGGATGAAGCCGTGTCGGGGGAGTTTGGCAACAACCCCAACCAGTCCGCCGTTTTCGGCAAGGACGTGGGCACCGTGATCGGCGGCCAGAAGAACAACGGCGACAGCGATTTCCTGTTCTTTGACGGTTTCGAAGACGGCACCACCTCGCTGGACTTCTCCTTCACCAATGTGGGGGGCAACTGGGGCGGCCTGAACCTGCGCATCAAGGACGAGGCGTTCAAGAACAAGAACGACTGGTGGTCGCTGGAATTCGGGGCCAGCTACGACAAGATCAGCGACAGCACCCCGCTGAAGATCTCCTTCGCGCTGGATGGATACACCGGCCCGCTGGCCGTGGCGGTCGACTTCTTCAACGCCGATTTCAAGAACGGCAATGGCGTCAGCTACGTCATCACCAAGTCCGGTGGCCTGCCGCCGAGCAATGCACCGGCGCCGATTCCGCTGCCCGCAGGGCTGCCACTGGCTGCCACTGGGCTTGGCGCGCTGGTGCTGGCGCGCCGCTTCCGCCGCAAGAGGTAACGATCTGGGGAGAGGATCCCTCCGCACCCTGGACCGATCCGATCAGGCAGGCCAGATGGCCTGCCTTTTGTTTTTGGCGCCACCGCGCCGCGCGTCAGGTTTTTGCCGACGCCTCATCCAGCCCAGCCCCACAAGCCCGGCCAGCGCTGATCCCAGGGCCAGCGCTGCGGGCGGCACCGGCGCCGGGTGGACGGATTCGAAGCGAATATCGACCCTTTTGAAAATGGTGAACACGTCATTGTCCGGGCGAATGAAATGGGTGCCCACCGTGGTGCCGAACTTGCCCTTGAAGGTGTCGTCATGGCCCTGCCCCATGCCCTCACCCGGCGCCGCGATATGCGGTTCCTCGACATTGAACAGCCAAACCCGAATCCGCTTCCCGTCCAGCTTCGGCACCCGGTTGCCGTTCATGTCCAGCCGGTAGTTCAGGTAGTCGGATGCGGTGAATGTCCTCGGCAGGGAGGCATAGCCGCTGATGGCCTCGGACGGGTGCGGGTGGGTCAGATGAGTGTACCCGATGGACGAGAAGCTCATGGTTTCGCTTCCCGCCGCGCTGGCATCGCCCGAAAAGGTTACCGTTCCGGCAACCTTCCAATGGGCGCCGCCCATGGAAAAGAACACCGACTCGGAATACGGCCCCCGCGGCCGGTCGTCCTCAAGATCGATCCTGAACCAAAAGGCTGAATTGTAGATTTCGTCGGTATTCGGCGTGATCTCCTTGGCGGACATCACCACGGCCATCGCGGTGCCTGGCCACAGCAGCGCCATCAGCAGAACCAATCTCAGCATCCCACGTCCCCCCTTGTAGTGTGGATGGGACACGGCGGCACGGCTGCGCGGGGCGGATTGGACCCCGGCCCACCGAGGCCGTGTCGGTCTGACATTCTGCAACTATAGCGGAATTTGGCGCGCGGGTCACGCGCACCCCTGCAAGCCGCGCTTGACAGCGCCCCCCTGCCGGTCCCCCCTAGCGGAACGGATACATCCAGACCCGGTAATCATCGACCATCATATGCGCCTGCGCGATTTCCTCCGCCGTCATCTTCTTGACCACCTCTTCCTGGCTGATCGCCGCGTCGGGATCGCCGCCAATGGCGGACAGCACGTACCACGCATAGGCGCGCACGAGATCCGGCGCGGGCATGCCACGGCCAACCTCGTAGTACCAGCCGACCCCCGATTGCGCGCCGGGATGGCCCTTCATCGCCGAGCGCAGATACCAGTCGAAGGCGCGCTGGTCGTCCCGCGCCACCCCCAGCCCCATGGCATACATGACGCCAATCAATTCCTCGGCCTCGGCATTGCCGGACCGGGCCGCAGGCCACAGCGCGGCGCGGGCATCCTCGAACGCTCCGGCCTCCATCATGTCGCGCGCCTCTTCCAGATCCGCGACGGCCGGTCCGGTCAGCGCCAGACACACCGCAATCGCGGCGGCACCAAGGCTGTGGTTCTGGGTCATCTCCTGCTCCTTCCGCTGGCGGCGGTGGCCGGGCCGCACAGCTATCCCTTGCCGGACCCGATCACGGCAGAGGATTTCCACCCGTTCGATCCCGCCAAGGCGAAACTGGGCCAGTTGCTGTTCTTCGACAAGATCCTTTCGGGCAACCGCAACATCGCCTGCGCCACCTGCCACCACCCTGAACACGCGGGCAGCGACGGGCTGAGCCTTGGCATCGGCGAGGGCGGCGTGGGATTGGGCCCCGAGCGCACGGCGGGCAGCGGCCCCGACCGCATCGCCAAGCGTATCCCGCGCAATGCCCCCAGCCTGTGGAACCTCGGACACCGCGACATCCGGGTGATGTTCCACGACGGGCGGCTGGAGTCGTCGAACCTCTACGGCAACGCCTACAATTCTCCGGCGCAGGAATGGCTGCCGCCGGGTCTGGATACGCTGATCGCGGCGCAGGCGGTGTTTCCGCTGGTGGCGCAATTCGAGATGGCAGGGAACCCCAAGGAGAACGAGATCGCGGGCGCGGTACACGACCGTATCGACGCCGCCTGGCCGATCCTGGCCAAACGGGTGCGCATCCTGCCCGCCTATGGCGCGGGCTTCGTGGCCGCCTTCGACACCATCGACCGCCCCGCGCAAGTCACCATCGTCGAGGTGGCCGAGGCCATCGGCGACTATATCAACGCCGACTGGCGCAGTTTCGACAGCCCCTTCGATGCCTATCTCGCCGGCGATCCCGATGCCCTGAGTGCCCAGGCGCGGGCCGGGCTGAACCTGTTCTATGGCAAGGCCGGTTGCGCGCGCTGCCATTCCGGCCCGTTGCTGACCGATCAGGATTTTCACGCCATCGGCCTGCCGCCCTTCGGACCGGGCCGCACCCGTCCCTTCGATCCGCACGCCCGCGATGTCGGGCGGATGGGCGAAAGCGACCGGTTGGAGGATGCCTATCGCTTCCGCACCCCTTCGCTGCGCAACGTGGCGCTGACCGGGCCGTGGGGGCATAACGGCGCCTACCCGACCCTGCGCGGCATCGTTGAGCACCACCTCGACCCCGACGCGGCGCTGGCCCGGTGGCAACCCGAAATGGCCGGACTGCCCGATGCCCCTTGGTTGAGCGCTGTCGATTTCATCGTCTGGCAGGACAAGGCGGAACTGGCCCGCCAGGCGGCCCGGCGCGACCTTGCGCCCGTCGATCTGACCGTGGCCGAGGTCGACGCCCTGCTGGCCTTCCTGCACGCGCTGACCGGCGCCACCGCCGGGCAGCATCCGCTGGGCCGGCCCGATGCCGTGCCCAGCGGTCTGCCCATGGACTGAGCCTTCAGTCCCGTGCGCGCCGCCGCGACCGCAGGCCAGCCAGCGCCAGCAGCCCGCCGATCATCAGCGCGCCTCCCGCTGGCAGGGGCACAGGCGACGCGCCGCTGCTGGGGGCTGGCGCCGACGACCCGGCCGCGACATCGGTATAGTAGCGCACCGTCCCGCTGGTCCGTCCGCGCAATTCGGGCGACAGGGTAAAGTAGTGCTGGATCGCGCCGTTGCCGCCGTTCCAGTTCAGCAGTTCCAGCACCGCGCTCACGTCGAAGGTGGACCCAACCGCCACGCTGCCGCCACTGATGCCGCCCGAGTCATGATCGAAACTGCCGCCCGGAGACCCGACGCGCCCGATCTTGCTGCGCGTCTCGCCATTGACCGTGGCCACCAGCTTGCCCGCCTTGCTGTATTTGCTGTCGCCCTCGGCATATCCCACATCGACCCCGTAATAGCGCACCAGCCGGGCAAAGATCCGCACCTCCTCGGGCGGCAGGCGTCCGCGCACCTTGCAGACATCGTCCAGCCCCGGATCGGTGAAATCGCTCATCACACTGTAGGTCTGCGTCTGGAAGCTGATCGGCGCCGCAAGATCATACTGCGGCCGGCCGTTCTTGTCGGTCATGCCGCTGGGCGTGTGCTTCTGCAGCGTCAGCGCGTTGCCATAGTTGGTGTCGGGATCCAGCGTGATCTGCCAAGCCACGTCATGGGTGTGCACGCAATCGCGCGAGCCCGCCTGGGCAGAGGTGGCCGCGCACAGGGCGGCCATCAGGACAACAACAGGTTTCATCGAATGCTTCCCTTGAACAACGGGCGCGGATCCCCCGCGCCACTCAACTTCCGGATGCACCGTAGAACCCCCAGGATGCCTTCGGAAACGTGTATTTTGGAATGTGTTTTTTTGTGCGCTAACAGTGAGGCCGGCGTAACAAAATTGCGCCAGCAGAATCAGGCGGCGCAATTGACCCTTCGTCAGCGGCGCCTTGGCAGCGGCGCGGCGCTTCAAGAGCGGCGGAGATTTTGTCACACCACAGCGCGGATGACGTGTATTCCAGATTCCTGTTTACTGGCGGGGCGCAGCAGACCAGGCGCGGATGAGCAACAGCCCGAAATCCTTGTGAAAATCCTAATCGTGAACGACTTTACAGCTTTTCGACGAAAGCGGCAAAATCGTTGACAAAAAAGGCGTGGAATATCTACGACTTATTCTGGTGTTTTCAAATGGTGATAAAGTGACTACGGGACAGTCGGGACATGTGCTCATATCCGCATTGCTGCGGGCGCATGACTGAACGCGAAGTTGACTAATGACGGGAGGACTCCGATGACGGGTCAAAGTCAGGACACAGCAACCTATCCGCCGAGCGCTGAGATCGCCGCAAACGCGCATATTGATGCCGAAACCTACAATCGTATGTACGCGGAGTCGATTTCCGACCCCGATGCCTTCTGGGGCGAGCACGGCAAGCAGCTGGACTGGATCAAGCCGTATACCAAGGTCAAGGACACCACCTTTGACTTCGGCAAGGTGTCCATCAAGTGGTTCGAGGACGGCACCCTGAACGTCTGCGCCAACTGCGTAGATCGCCACCTTGAAACCCGGGGCGACCAGACCGCCATCATCTTCGAACCCGACAACCCCGAAGAGCCGGCGCAGCACATCACCTACAAGGCGCTGCACACCGAAGTCTGCAAGATGGCCAACATCCTTGAGGGCCTTGGCGTCCGCAAGGGCGATCGCGTCGTCCTCTATCTCCCGATGATCCCGGAAGCCGCTTACGCCATGCTGGCCTGCGCCCGGATCGGGGCCATCCATTCGATCGTGTTCGCCGGCTTCTCGCCGGACGCGCTGGCCGCCCGTGTGAACGGGGCCGACGCCAAGGTCGTGATCACCGCCGACTACGCCCCGCGCGGCGGTCGCCAGACCCCGCTGAAGTCGAACGCCGACGCCGCCCTGCTGCACTGCAAGGACTCGGTCAAATGCCTGGTGGTCAAGCGCACCGGTGGCCAGACCACCTGGGTCGATGGCCGCGACTACGACTATTCGGAACTGCATGCCGAGGCCGACGATCACAGCCGCGCCGTGGAAGTGAACGCCGAAGACCCGCTGTTCGTGCTCTACACCTCGGGCTCGACCGGCCAGCCCAAGGGCGTCGTGCACAGCTCGGGCGGCTACCTGCTGTACGCCGCGATGACCCACAAGTACGTCTTCGACTACAAGGAAGGCGATGTCTTCTGGTGCACCGCGGACGTGGGCTGGGTCACCGGCCACAGCTACATTGTCTACGGCCCGCTCGCCAATGGCGCCACCACGGTGATGTTCGAAGGCGTGCCGACCTATCCCGACGCCTCGCGCTTCTGGGAAGTCTGCGAGAAGCACAAGGTCAACCAGTTCTACACCGCGCCGACCGCCATCCGCGCACTGATGGGCAAGGGCACCGAGTTCGTCGAGAAAGCCGACCTCTCCAGCCTGCGCATCCTCGGCACCGTGGGCGAGCCGATCAACCCGGAAGCCTGGAACTGGTACAACGACAATGTCGGCAAGGGCAAATGCCCGATCGTCGACACCTGGTGGCAGACCGAAACCGGCGGTCACCTGCTGACCCCGCTGCCCGGCGCCCATGCGCTGAAGCCCGGATCGGCCATGAAGCCCTTCTTCGGCGTCGAGCCGGTGGTTCTGGATCCGCAGTCGGGCGAGGAAATCCACGAAAGCCCGACCGAAGGCGTGCTCTGCATCAAGGCCAGCTGGCCCGGCCAGATGCGCACCGTCTATGGCGACCACGAGCGGTTCGAGAAGACCTATTTCTCGGACTACAAGGGCTACTACTTCACCGGTGACGGCTGCCGCCGTGATGCCGATGGCGACTACTGGATTACCGGCCGCGTCGATGACGTGATCAACGTGTCCGGCCACCGGATGGGTACCGCCGAGGTGGAAAGCGCCCTGGTCGCTCATGCCAAGGTCGCCGAGGCTGCGGTGGTGGGCTACCCGCACGACATCAAGGGCCAGGGCATCTACTGCTATGTCACCCTGATGAACGGCGTCGAGCCGACCGAGGAACTGCGCAAGGAGCTGCGCACCTGGGTCCGCACCGAGATCGGCCCGATTGCCGCTCCGGACCTGATCCAGTGGGCGCCCGGCCTGCCCAAGACCCGGTCGGGCAAGATCATGCGCCGCATCCTGCGCAAGATCGCGGAAGACGATTTCGGGGCGCTCGGCGATACCTCGACGCTGGCCGAACCGGCCGTGGTCGATGATCTCATCGAAAACCGCATGAACAAAAAATAAGTCATGGACGGAGCAGACATCGTGACCACGACACCCGCAGTCCTCATCCTTCTCGGCCCTCCGGGCGCCGGGAAGGGCACCCAGGCCCGGATGCTGGAAGAGAAATTCGGCCTCGTCCAGCTGTCCACCGGCGATCTGCTGCGCGCGGCGGTTGCCACGGGCACCGACGCCGGCAAGGCCGCCAAGGCGGTGATGGAGGCGGGCAAGCTCGTCTCTGACGAGATCGTTTTGGCCATCCTGAAGGATCGCCTGGCCGAGGATGACACTCAGAAGGGTGTCATTCTTGACGGCTTCCCGCGCACCACCGGACAGGCCGAAAGCCTGGACGCGCTGCTGGAAGAAACCGGACAGAAGATCAACGCCGCGATCTCGCTGGACGTTGAGGATGAAGCCATGGTCGAGCGGGTTTCGGGCCGCTACACCTGCGCCAAATGCGGCGAAGGCTACCATGACAGCTTCAAGCAGCCCGCCGTTGACGGGACCTGCGACAAATGCGGAGGCACGGAGTTCAAGCGCCGGGCCGACGACAATGCCGAAACCGTGCGGTCCAGGCTTGAAGCCTACCACGCGCAAACGGCGCCGCTGATCGACTACTACGACGCCAAGGGCGTCCTGCAACGCGTTGACGCCATGGGCGACATCGACGCGATCGCGCAGGGCCTCGGTCGCATCGTGGAAGACGCTTCGGCGTAAGGGAGAGCCGGCTCCCCCCGGTGGGACTTGGGGGGGTGTCGGCAGAGCAACCGCTTTCACCATTGGATTTTGGAACACACCGTTCCGGGCTCCGGGAAAGCATGTCTTAAAGGGAGAGACCGCTATGGCGGATAATTCGTCCAACAACGCCTACTGGCAAGCGAACCTGAATATCATCAAGGTTTGCCTCGCCATCTGGGCCCTCGTTTCCTTCGGGTTCGGCATCCTGCTGCGCCCGCTCCTCAAGGGTATTCCGGTGGGTGGCACCGACCTGGGCTTCTGGTTCGCCCAGCAGGGCTCCATCTTGGTATTTCTTGCCATCATTTTCTTCTACGCATGGCGCGTAAACAAGCTCGACGCAGAGCACGGCGTCGAAGAGTAAGGGACAGGGAACGATGGATCAGTTTACCCTCAACTTGCTGGTGGTCGGCGCGACTTTCGCGCTCTACATCGGCATTGCAATCTGGGCCCGTGCGGGCTCGACCTCGGAATTCTACGCAGCCGGTCGCGGTGTGCACCCGGTTGTCAACGGGATGGCCACGGGCGCTGACTGGATGTCGGCCGCCTCGTTCATCTCGATGGCCGGCCTGATCGCCTTCGGCGGTTACGCAACCTCGTCCTACCTGATGGGCTGGACCGGCGGCTACGTGCTTCTGGCGCTGCTGCTTGCCCCCTACCTGCGCAAGTTCGGCAAGTTCACCGTGCCGGAATTCATTGGCGACCGTTTCTACAGCCCGACCGCGCGTCTGGTGGCCGTGATCTGCCTGATCACCGCCTCGATCACCTATGTGATCGGTCAGATGACCGGTGTTGGCGTTGCCTTCTCGCGCTTCCTGGAACTGGACAACACCACCGGCCTGCTCATCGGCGCCGCCATCGTGTTCGCCTACGCCGTTCTCGGCGGCATGAAGGGCGTCACCTACACGCAGGTGGCTCAGTACTGCGTTCTGATCACCGCCTACACCATCCCGGCGGTCTTCATCTCGCTGCAACTGACCGGCCACGCCATCCCCGGCATCGGCCTGTTCGGCAACGACGTCGCCTCGGGCGAGCCGCTGCTGGAGCGTCTGAACCAGGTTGTCACCGATCTGGGCTTTGCGGATTACACCGCGCAGGATGGCACCCCGTCCGCGGTCATCAACATGGTGCTCTTCACCTTCTCGCTGATGATCGGTACCGCGGGTCTGCCCCACGTCATCATCCGCTTCTTCACCGTTCCCAAAGTGGCTGACGCCCGCTGGTCGGCTGGCTGGGCCCTGGTCTTCATCGCCCTGCTGTACCTGACGGCTCCGGCGGTTGGCGCCATGGCGCGACTGAACCTGGTCGACACCATCTATCCGAACGGTGTGGCCGAAGAGCCGATCGAATACGCAAGCCGTCCCGACTGGATGACCAACTGGGAAAAGACCGGCCTGCTGAAGTTCGAAGACAAGAACGGTGACGGCCGCATCCAGTGGTACAACGACGCCAACTCGACCTTCGACGCCGATGTGGCCACGCCGCGCGGTTGGAAAGGCTCCGAGCTGACGGTGAACCGGGACATCATCGTTCTTGCCAACCCTGAAATCGCACAGCTGCCCGGTTGGGTTCTGGCAATCGTCGCCGCCGGTGGTCTTGCCGCCGCGCTGTCGACCGCTGCCGGCCTGCTGCTCGCGATCTCGTCCTCGGTGTCGCACGACCTGATCAAGGGTCAGCTGAACCCCGGCATCTCGGAAAAGGGCGAACTGCTCTGGGCGCGTATCTCGATGGCGGTTGCCATTGGTGTCGCCACCTACCTCGGCCTCAACCCTCCGGGCTTCGCTGCTCAAACCGTGGCACTTGCCTTCGGTCTGGCCGCCGCGTCGATCTTCCCGGCTCTGATGATGGGCATCTTCGTGAAGCGCATCAACAACAAGGGCGCTGTTGCCGGCATGGTGTCGGGTCTGCTGTTCACGCTGATCTACATCTTCATGCACAAGGGCTGGTTCTTCATCGCAGGGACCAACCAGTTCCCTGACACCATCCAGGGGTCGCTGCTGGGCATCCAGTCCACCGCGATCGGTTCGATCGGTGCCCTGGTGAACTTCGTGGTCGCCTACTTCGTGTCGAACGCCACGGAAGAGCCGCCGCAGGAGATCCAGGAACTGGTGGAAAGCATCCGCATCCCGAAAGGTGCCGGCGCTGCTGCCATCGACCACTGATCTGGTCCTGACAAGATCCGCCGGGGCGCCCAACGCGCCCCGGCCGCAGCCATCGCTGGGCGCGGCACAGGCTGCGCCCGGCTTCTTCCTCAAAGGAGCTTTCGATGGAAGTCACCCCCGACGCAGTGCGCATCTTCCTGTCCGCCCTGCACCCCTATGACGCCCTCCCCCCCGAAGACCTGAACCAGGTTGCCAACGCCTTCATGGTCGAGACGCGCAGCAAGGGCGAGACGATCTATTCCATCGGCGACAAGCTTCCGGGCCTCTATGTCATCCTCGATGGTTCGGTCGAGATCCACGATGCCCAGGGCGGCCAGCTTTCGCTGCTTGGCCCGCGCAACAGTTTCGGCGAACGCGGCCTGTTCCGGGACGGCATCGCCGTCACCAACGCCCTCGCCACCACCGATGTTTCCCTGCTGATCCTGCCGGTGACCGAGGTCACCCGCCTGCTGGACACGCAGCCCGCCTTTGCAAAATTCTTCGATCGCGGCACTTCGGGCGACAAGCCCAACACCATGTCGCTGGCCACCACGCAGGTGTCGAACCTGCTGACCGGCCCGCCGGTGTCCTGCCCGCCCACCACCTCGATCCGCGAGGCCGCGCGGCAGATGCGCGAAAAGAACATCTCCAGCCTTGCGGTGGTCGAGGACGGCGTCCTGAAAGGCATCGTCACCACCACCGACCTGTCGCACAGGGTCGTGGCAGAAGGCATCGATTCCGCGCTGGATGTATCGCGGATCATGACGCCGCAGCCGATCACCCTGCCCCCGGATGCGCTGGCCTCGGACGTGCTGCACGTGATGCACGAACGCCATATCGGCCATCTGCCCATCGCCGAGGGCGACCGCATCCTCGGCATGGTCACCCAGACCGACCTGACCCGCCTGCAGGCCATCACCTCGGCGCAGTTCGTCTCGGATGTCGCCAGTGCCCGCACCCC
This sequence comes from Meridianimarinicoccus marinus, assembly GCF_040689105.1. Taxonomy (NCBI): domain Bacteria; kingdom Pseudomonadati; phylum Pseudomonadota; class Alphaproteobacteria; order Rhodobacterales; family Paracoccaceae; genus Meridianimarinicoccus; species Meridianimarinicoccus marinus. The sequence goes on along the minus strand of NZ_JBFBVU010000018.1, from coordinate 44,420 downwards.
GGCGGCCCTGGCCAAGGTCACCAAGCAGATCCCGCAGTTGCTGGTGCAACTGGTGGGCTCGGGCAACCCGCACGAGGTCGTCACCCGGCTGATTACCGACATCGGCGATGCGGTCACCCGCCGCCTGCTGGCGCTGGCCGAAGCCAAGCTCGGCCCGCCGCCGGTGCCCTATTGCTGGCTCGCCTGCGGCAGCCAGGGCCGGCGCGAACAGACCGGCGTGTCGGATCAGGACAACTGCCTGTTCCTCGATGACCGCGTCACTGCCGAGGATATGCCCTATTTCGAGAAGCTGGCGAAATTCGTCTGCGACGGGCTGAACACCTGCGGCTATGTCTATTGCCCCGGCGATATGATGGCGACAGCGACCCGCTGGCGGCAGCCGGTGCGGGTCTGGCGCGGCTATTTCGAAGGCTGGATCGCCAAGCCCAGCCCCGAGGCGCAGATGCTGGCCTCGGTGATGTTCGACCTGCGAGTGATCGGCGGCGACGCCAGCCTGTTCGACGGGCTCCAGCGCGAGGTTCTGTCCAAGGCCTCGGCCAATTCGATCTTCGTGTCGCACATGATCTCGAACTCGCTCAAGCACACGCCGCCGCTGGGCCTGCTGCGCGGCTTCGCCACCATCCGCTCGGGCGAGCACAAGAACCGCATCGACCTGAAACACAACGGCGTGGTGCCGATCGTGGACCTGGCCCGGATCTATGCGATCCAGGGCGAGCTGACCGCCGCCAACACCCGCGCCCGCCTGATCGAGGCCGAGGCTAAGGGCGTGTTGTCGAAATCCGGCGGCAGCGACCTGATGGACGCCTACGACCTGATCGCCCAGACCCGTCTGGATCATCAGGCCAAGCTGGTGCGCCACGGCGCCGCCCCTGACAACTTTCTTTCGCCGACAGAACTGTCCGACTTTGAGCGAAGTCATCTTCGCGACGCTTTCGTCGTGGTAAAGACGCTGCAATCGGCTCTTGGACACGGACGCGGCATGATCGGTTAACACTTCGGTTCGCCGCTGCGGACCACCCTGGGAGGACATATGTTTCTAGAACTCTTCGCGACCTTCGCGATCGGCCTTGGCGCGGCAGGGGTGATCCTGCTGGTGAACCTGATCGTTGGCAAACGGCTGCCGCGCTGGATTCTGCCGGCCGGCGCGGGTCTGGCCATGATCGGGTTTTCGGTCTGGTCCGAGTACACCTGGTACGACCGCACCACGACCACCCTGCCCGAAGAGATCGTCGTCGCCTGGTCGCATGAAACCTCGGCGTTCTACAAGCCGTGGACCTATGTCTCGCCGCAGGTGGACCGCTTCGTCGCCGTGGATCGCGAAACCATCCGCACCAACGACGATCTGCCCGGCCAACGCATGGTCGACCTGTTTTTCTTCGGACGCTGGGCCCCGGTCCGGCAGATCCGAGTCGTCATCGACTGCGCCAACAACCGCCGTGCCGACCTCATGGAGGGGGTCGCCATGGATGCCGACGGCAATGTGGAGGAAAGCGCGTGGATTCCGCTGGAACCGGAAGATCCGGTTTTGCTCAAGACCTGTGAGGAGGAGGTATTGGGATGACAAAGACATTTTCATGCAACGGACACGAGGCCCGCGTGGCCCTGCTGGGGCTGGATGACACGCTGGGCGATGCCATCGAACACAGCCTCAGCCGCGATGGCTGCGCCCTGACCCGCGCGCCCTGCGCCACCAGCGTGCTGGATGGGCTCTGCGCCGCCTGCCCCGATGTGATCGTGCTGGAAAGCCGGACCAGCGACATGTCGGCCTTCGGCTTGGCGCAAGAGATCCGGCAACGCCGCGACCTGGATCATGCGCGCCTGCTGGTGCTACAGAATTCGGGCCGCGCCATCGACAAGCGCCGGGCCCGCGCCATGGGGGCCGACGCCTTCCTGTCGATGCCCTTCCCCATGTCGTCGCTGCGCATCGAGGTCGGACGGCTGCTGGAGGCCTGACCGATGTTCAACACCCTGTCTTTACGGCTGAGAATATTCCTGTTCTTCGCCCTCCTGGGCTGTGGCGCCCTGGCCATTCTGGCCGGCAGCCTCGCCTTCGCCGCCGCGCGCATGGATCCCGCGCAGCCCATGGCCGCCCTGACCACCGGCGGCATCATGGCCGGGTTCCTGACGGCCGCTCTTGTCGCCGGCATCTGGTACCTGTTTGACGAAAACGTCGCCCGCGCCATCGAACGGCTGTCGTCCGAATTGCGCGCCCGCGCCCATGCCGACATCTCTCGCGATCTGGACGCCGCGCCCGCGAAATACCTCGGCGATCTGGCCCCCGCCGCCGGCGAACTCACCAGGACCCTGGCCTCGGCCCGCTCCGAGCTTGAGGAAACCGTGGCCGAGCAGACTTCGCGCCTGAAGGAACAGACCGCGCAGCTGACCGCGCTGCTGTCGGACGTGGACATGGGGCTGATCCTGTGCGCGCCCAGCCACCAGATCGTGTTCTACAACCCGACCTCGGTGGATCTTCTGCAGGACACCGGGCGGCCCCGTCTGGACCGGATGATCTTCGACCTGCTGCGCGAAGGCCCGATCCGGCGCACCTATGAAACCCTGCTGAAGGCCGAAACCGGCGAGAAGCATCGCGACGTGCTGGTCTCGACGGTGGCCTGTGGCCGCACCATCGCGGCGCATATGCGACTGGTCAGCGGGGCGCTGGGGATGGGCGAAAAGCCCGGCTACGTGCTGACCCTGCGCGACGTGTCCAAGGACATGAAGATGCACAGCGAACGCGAACGGCTGCTGACCGAGACCATAGACTCGGTGCGCCTGCCCGCGGCCCGCCTGCAAGCGGTGCTGGACATGATCAACGATCCGGTCGGCGGTTTCGCCGATCATGACGCGGCCCTCCGGTCCGAAGCCGCCGAACTGGTCGAGGTCGTCAACACTCTGGCCGAACGCCACGACGCCGATCAGGACACCTGGTGGCCGATGCAGGACGTGCGCGCCTCGCAGCTGATCGACGCGATCCGTGGCCATCTTGGCCCCGACGCACTGCCGCTGGACGCGCCCAGCCCGCACATCAGCCTGCGCTGCGACGGCTTTGCCCTGTCCAGCCTTCTGGCCTCGCTTATCCACAAGATCACCGATCTGGGGCTGGCCAAGGCGCTGTCGCTGACCGTCGAGATGGAGGGGCCCGGTGCCATGGTCTCGTTGCATTGGGATGGCGGCGCGCTGCCGATCCCGGCCCTGCGCGAGGTTCTGGATGCCCCGCTGGAAGACGGCCCGATCGAGATCACCGGGCAGGAAATCCTGAACCACCACAACTCGGACATCTGGCCCGAAACCACGGACTCGGGTCAGGCCGCGCTGATGCTGCCCATCGCCGAGGCCCGCATGGTCGAGGCGCTGGGATCGCTGAAACCCGGCTACGGGCGGCCCACGGTCTTCGACTTCGACCTGCTGACCCAGGTCCGCGACGGCGCGGTGACCGGCAAGAAGCTGTCGGAACTGACCTATGTGGTCTTCGACACCGAAACCACCGGGCTCGATCCCAAGGGCGGCGACGAGATCGTGCAGATCGCCGCCGTGCGCCTGCTGAACGGCAAGCGCGTGGATGGCGAGGTGCTGGATCAACTGGTCGATCCCAAGCGCACGATCCCGCCCAAATCCACCGAGATCCACGGCATCACCGAGGACATGGTGAAGGGCATGCCCACCATCAAGGAAGCCGGGGCGCAGTTCCACCGATTCTGCCAGAACGCCGTGTTGGTCGCCCACAACGCGCCCTTCGACATGGCCTTCTTCCATCGCCATGCCGAGACCATCGGCGCGCCCTTCGATCACCCGGTGATCGACACGGTGCTGCTGTCGGCGATCCTGTTTGGCCAGAACGAGGTGCACACGCTGGATGCGCTGGCCGACCGCTTCGGTGTGGTCATCCCGGCCGAGGTCCGCCACACCGCCTATGGCGACACCGTGGCCACCGCCGAGGTGTTCCAGCGGATGCTGGCGATGCTGGAAGCGCAGGGCATGACCACCTATGACGATGTAGTCGCCGCGATGGAGAAAAACGCCCGCCTGATGCGCGAGATGAAGGCCCGCGTCGGCTGACCGCGCATTGTTGGTGCAGACACAAACGGGGCGGCCCAGGGGCCGCCCTTTTTTCATGCCGATCCCGGTCGGCGGCTGTTTTCAGCGGGCTGGCAGCGCAGCCATACGCCCGCCATACCTTTTCCAGACGCTGTCCAGCCCCGGAATTCGACCCTCAGCCGCGCTTGCCGCGCAGCCGTCCGACCACGCCCGTGGGAAAGAAATAGACGCTGAGCACAAACAGCACCCCCAGCCACAACAGCCAGCGATCCGGGTTCAGCAGGTCCGCCGCATAGGGCACATCCGCCAGTCCGCTGGCCGCCCCCGCCATCAGGTCTTTGAGGTAATTCTGCGCCAGCATCAGCACCACCGCGCCGATCACCGCGCCATAGATCGTGCCCATGCCGCCGATCACCACCATCAACAGGATGTCGATCATGATCTCGAAGCTCAGCACCGTGTCCGGCCCCACATAGCGCAGCCAGATCGCGAACAGCGACCCCGCCAGCGCCGCCATCACCGCCGACAGAACCGTCACCCCGATGCGGTAGCTGACCACCCGATAGCCGATGGCCTCGGCCCGGAAATCATTCTCGCGGATCGCCTGCAACACCCGCCCGAAGGGCGAGTTCACGATCCGCAGCATCAGCAGCACAAGGATCAGGGAACCTGCAAAAACAAGGTAGTAGTTGGCGATCTTGCCGCTGATCCGGTCGCCGCCGAGGGTCAGCATCGCCGGTCCCTCCTCGGTGCCGGGCGCCACCGCTTCGGGCAGGGCAAAGCGCCACTCCGGCGCCTGCCCATAGGTCACCGCCGCTGTCAACTCACGCGGGATGCGATAGGTCAGCCCATCCTCGCCGCCGGTCAGAACTGACAGCTGCGAGACCAGCACCGCCACCGCCGAGGCCACTGCCAGCGTGATCATGGCAAAGAAGATCGCCCGCACGCGCAGCGAGAACAGCCCGATCACCGCCGCCAGCAGCGCCGCCCCCAGCGCCCCGGCCCCGGCGCCCATCGCCAGCGCCTCGAAACTGCGGCCCATGTGGATCGACGCCAGCGCCACGCCATAAGCCCCGAAACCGAAAAAGATCGTATGGGCAAAACTGACCACGCCGGTATAGCCCAGCAGCAGATCATAGCTGGCCACCAGCACGATGAAGACACAGATCCGCGCCGCCGTATCCAGCGCGCGGGTGCCCTCGAACAGGAAGGGCGCGAAGGCCAGGGACAGGAATATCCCCAGCAAGATCAGCGACAAGAGGACGGATCCGGGTTTGTCGCCGGACAGCAGCCTGACCATCATTTCGCCCTCACAACCGGCAGCATCCCTTGTGGTCGCCACATCAGGATCAGCACCATCAGGCCAATGTTGGACACCAGCGCCATCTTCGGTTCCAGAAAGGCCGTGTAGTTCTGGGTCAGCCCGACCAGCAGCGCGCCGATGAAACAGCCCTCGACCGATCCCAGCCCGCCGATGATCACCACGATGAACACCAGCACCATCAGTTCGGCGCCCATCTGGGCGGTGACGACCTCCTGATACATGGCCCACATGACGCCGCCCAGCCCGGCCAGCGCCGAGCCGGCGACAAAGACCAGCACGAAGATGCGGCTCAGGCGATAGCCCATGGCCTCGACCATCTCGCCGTTCTGCACTCCGGCACGCACGATCAGCCCGATCCGGCTGAAGCGCAGCACCAGCCCCATCAGGGCAAAGACCACCAGCCCCACGGCCACCGCCAGCAGCCGGTATTTCTCCAGCGCGGCGCCCTGCCATGTCAGCGCGCCCTTCAGGGTCTCGGGGCGGCTGAGGAAGATCTCGTCCGGGCCCCAGATCACGTGGATCAACTGTTCGGCGATGATCAGCCCGCCCATGGTGACAAGGATCTGTTTCAGATGCGCACCATAGACCGGGCGCACGATCACCCGTTCGAACACCAGTCCCATGGCGCCGGTGGCCGCCATCGCCGCCAGCACCGCCAGGGCCACGGCGGCCAGGTTCAGCCCGAGATCCGGCGCGCCGACCCAACTGGCATAGGCGAACAGCACGCTCGCCCCGACGAAGGCCCCGACCGAGATGAAGGCGCCATGGCCGAAGTTGATGACATCCATCAGCCCGAAGACCAGTGTCAGCCCCGAGGCCATCAGGAAGATCATCATCCCCATTGCCAGCCCGGACACCGTCAGGGTCAGCCAGCTGGGCTGGATCGCGATGGCGGCCATCGGCAGGGCGGACCATGTGGCCGGCTCCAGCAGCGTTGCCCACCCCGCGCCCTCGGGCAGGCTGGCCTGCAGCGCCATGGCCACAAGGCCCAGGATCACCAGTCCCGGCACCAGCAGAAGCGGCACCAGCGCCGGAAAGCGGCGTCCGCCGATCCGGCGCGGTGTGGTGGCGTGGATCGCGCCCACGTCGGGGGTGCTGCTGCTCATAGGGCCTCCACGTTCAGTCCAAGGTAGCGCGCCTGCAGGTTGGGCGATCCGGCAAGTTCCGCCATTTCGCCCGCCCAGACGATGCGCCCGTCTTCCATCACCGCCGCAGTGTCGCCCAGTTCGGCGGCCACGGCGAAATTCTGCTCCACCATCAGGATCGAAGCGCCCTGCGATTTCAGATCCTTCAGCGCGCCCGCCAGCGAATGGACGATGGCCGGGGCCAGCCCCTTGGTGGGTTCGTCGATCAGGTACAGGCGGCGTTTCTCGATCACCGCGCGGGCCACCGACAGCATCTGTTTCTGCCCGCCCGACAGAGTGCCGGCTCGCGCCCGCCAGAATTGATCCAGCGCCGGGAAGGCGCGGAAGATCCAGTCCAGCCGGTCGCGGCTGATCCGGCCACTCCGGGCTGCCAGCGCCATGTTCTCGGCCACCGTCAGATCCGAGAAGATGCCCATATCCTCGGGCACGAAGCCGATGCCGGCCCGCGCAATCCGGTGCGGGCGCTGGCTTTGAATTTCCTGCCCGCCAAGTGTGATCGTTCCGGCCCGCGCCCGCCACAGCCCCATGATGGTGCGCAGCGTCGTGGTCTTGCCCGCGCCGTTGCGGCCCAGCAGCATGGTGACGCCGCCGGTGGGCACCTCAAGATCGACCCCGTGCAGGATGTGATAGCGGCCGATATCCGTCTGCACGCCCGACAGGCGCAGCAGGGCCGGGCCGCGCGGGGCCAGGATGGACGGGGTCACGGGCAGCGGCGTCTCGGGCAGCGGGGGGACCAGCGTCAGGCCGGGATCTTCCGGGTCATCCCAATAGGTGACCGGCGGCTCCACCCGGATGTGGATCGGCTGATCGTCGAAGGCGGCGGGATCGGAGGCCGCGCCCATGCCGTCTTCGGCCTGATGGTATTCGCTCAGGACAAGGGGGCCGGTGTCCGCAGGAATTGGGTCGTCTTCAAAGCCCGACGCATCTGCGATGGGCGGCACATCCTCGGTCCAGTCTTCGTCCTGTTCATCCTGCTCGGACAATGCCGCGTCGGGGTGAACGTCATCGTCAGCCAGGGAATCTCCGGCGTGGGTGACTTCGTCTTCCGGCCTAAAGCCGTCCTTCGGTTCGAATGGCTCTGGATCGTATTCCGGTTCCGCTTCCGAAACCCGTTCGGGTTCCGGCTCAAGCGCGGGCTCCGACCAAGGCTCAGGCTCAGGCTCAGGCTCAGGCTCAGGCTCAGGCTCAGGCTCAGGCTCAGGCTCAGGCTCAGGAACGGCGTCCGTCTTCGGCGCGGCCTCGGCAACCGGGTCCGTGTCGGGGAGCCCAGCCTCCTGCGCGTCCTCGGGTTCGGGATCGGGCGCGACTGGTGCGGGCTCTTCGAAAGAAGCACCAAACGGTCGGGTGGCCAGACGGGTGGCCTCTTCCAGCGAGGCACCGGGTTCGGGCGGCGCGAATTCCTCGCTCACGGGGGGCGGCGTTTTGGCCCTGGGCTTGGGCGCTTCGGCGGGCTGTTCGCCACGGGCGCGGGCGCGGGCGGCATCCATGGCCGCGGCCAGGCGGTCGACCCGCAGGTTGATCTTGTCTTCGTCGTCAGACATTGGCCTGTGCCCGTCCCATATAGGCTTCCTGCACGATGGCCGAGGCCATCACGTCCTGCGGGGCGCCATCGGCCACAAGTGCGCCGTTGTGCAGCACGATGATCCGGTCCGCCAGCGCGCCGATGACATCCATCTTGTGTTCCACCAGCAGGATGCATTTGCTGCGGTCCTGCGACAGTCGCGCGATCAGGTCCAGAACCACCGGCGCGTCATCGGGCGACATGCCGGCGGTGGGTTCGTCGAACATGTAGACCTTGGGATCCATGGCGATCAGCATTGCGACCTCAAGCTTGCGCTGGTCTCCGTGCGGCAGTTCGCTGACCGGCTTGTCGGCCTGCGCGCGCATCTGCACCTGTTCCAGCGCCTGATGGGTCATGTCGCGCATGTGGCCATCGCTGTCGGCCAGCCGCAGCAGGCGCCCCCCCTTGCGCTGATGCGCCTGCACCACCAGGCGAACGTTTTCATAGACCGTCAGATCGGGAAACAGGTTGGTCAACTGGAAGCCGCGCCCCAAGCCCATCCGCGTGCGTATCGAGGCGGGCTTGCGGGTGATGTTGCGCCCTTCCAGCAGAACGCGCCCGCGGGTGGCCGCGATCTGTCCCGAGATCAGGTTGAAGTAGGTGGTCTTTCCGGCCCCGTTGGGCCCGACGATCGCGGTCAGCTCGCCGGCCCGGAAGCCGGTGCTGATCCTGTCCACCGCCACGTGACCGCCAAACTGGACGGTCAGGTCACGGGTCTCCAATACCATATCGGCCATTGCCGTCACTCACCCGTCCGCAGCGCCCCGCCGGTGCACAAGGCAGGGCGCGCTATCGTCAATTGCGAACCGGGATCGGCATGTCGTCGATCGTAAGCTCACGTACCAGTTCAGGAATACCCCATTCCACGGTGTCGTCCACCTTGATCTTGAAATGATACATGGACTGCAGCGCCTGATGATCCTCGGCGCGGAAGGTCATGGTGCCCTTGGGCGTTTCCCACGACATGCCTTCCATGGCGGCTATCAGTTCCTCGGTTTCGGTAGAGCCTGCGGCCTTGATCGCCTCGACCACGGCGATGCCGGCGCTCATGCCGCCTGCGGTGAAGAAATCCGGCGGGCTGTCGTAGCGGGCGAAATGCTCGGTCACCAGCCAGTCGTTCACCGGGTTCTGCGGGATTTCGTAGTAGTAATACGTCGCCCCTTCCATGCCCGGCAGTTCCTTGTAGGCCTTCAGCGCCGCAAGGATGTTGCCGCCCGTGGCAATGTCGATGCCGAAGCGCGCTGGCTCCATCGCGTTGATCTTGCTCATCGGGTTGCCACCCCCGGCCCAGATGATGAACAGCTTCTTCTCGCCGTCCACGTCCTTCATGGCGTTGAAGATCCGCTCGGCGGCGGCGGTGAAATCGGTCGTATCCGTGGGCACGAATTCCTTGTGCACCAGCGCTGCCCCGGTGCCGGCGAGCGCTTCCTCGAAGGCCGCCACACCGTCGCGGCCAAAGGCATAATCCTGCGCCAGCGTCGCCACGCTGACCCCCTCGCCGCCCAGGGCCACGGCATTGGCGATGGCATCCTGGCTGGAGTTGCGCGAGGTGCGGAAGATGTAGCGGTTCCAGTTGGCGCCGGTGATGCTGTCGGCCACGGCCGGTTCGACAATCAGGATCTTCTCGTATTCCTCGGCCACCGGCAGCATCGCCAGCGCCACGCCGGAACTGACCGGGCCGACCGCCAGATCGACCGCGTCATCGCCATAGGCTTCTTCCAGCAGCGCCCGGCCGATGTCGGGCTTCAGCTGGGTGTCCTTCTCGATCACCACGATCTTCTCGCCGTCGATCTCCATGGTGCCGCCGGTGGCGTATTCCAGCCCCATCATCAGGCCCACATGGGACTGCTTGGCATAGGCCTCGAACGGGCCGGTCTTGCCGTAGACATGGGCGATGGTGATGTCGGCGGCGGCGGGCATGGCCAGCAGCGCCGACAGGGCAACCGCGCCAAAACGGGTGAAATTCATGGTCCAACTCCCTGAATACCGGCCCAAATGCCGGTGCAATTTCAGGAAGCCTAGGCAAGCGCAACGCCCCGATCAACCCGTTTGACGGGATGGGGCGCGATTGCGGTCAGCTGGCAAAAATTCCCTCGGTGTCGGCAAAGCCCTTCACCTCGATGGGATTGCCGCAGGGGTCGCGGAAGAACATGGTGCTTTGCGCGCCGGGCTGGCCTTCGAACCGGCGCGAGGGCGGCAGCACGAAATCGATCCCGGCCTCGGTCAGCCGCGCGGCCAGCGCCTCCCAGTCGGCCATGGTCAGGACCACGCCGAAATGCGGCATCGGCACCATGTGCTCGCCTACCTTGCCGGTGTTGCGGGTTTCCAGAACCGGGCCAAGGTGCAGCGACAGCTGATGGCCGAAGAAGTTGAAATCGACCCAGGTGTCGGTGCTGCGCCCCTCCTCGGCCCCCAGCAGCCCGCCATAAAAGGCGCGGGCGTCGTCCAGATCGGCCACATTGATGGCAAGGTGAAAGGGCATGGGCATGGCAGGAACCTTTGGCAGCTTGTCGGGGAGAAAACCTTCACTTACTGCTACTTTGGCGACACCACAGGGAGAGAGCAATGTCCGACACGGCAAAACTAGGTTTCGACACGCTGCAGATCCATGCAGGCGCCAGCCCCGATCCGGCCACCGGCGCCCGGCAGACACCGATCTATCAGACCACGGCCTATGTGTTCCGCGATGCCGATCACGCCGCGGCGTTGTTCAACCTGCAAGAGGTCGGCTACATCTATTCGCGCCTGACCAACCCCACGGTTGCCGTGCTGGCCGAACGTATCGCGACGCTGGAAGGCGGCGCCGGGGCGGTGTGCTGTTCGTCGGGCCATGCGGCGCAGATCATGGCGTTGTTCCCGCTGATGGGACCGGGCAAGAACGTGGTGGCCTCGACCCGTCTGTACGGCGGCACGATCACCCAGTTCAGCCAGACCATCAAACGCTTCGGCTGGTCGGCCAAATTCGTCGATTTCGACGATGTGGAGGCGGTGAAAGCGGCCATCGACGATGACACCCGCGCAGTATTCTGCGAATCCATCGCCAATCCGGGCGGCTATGTGACCGACCTGCCGACCATTTCGGGCATTGCCCATGACGGCGGCGTGCCGCTGATCGTCGACAACACCTCGGCCACGCCTTACCTGTGCCGCCCGATCGAACAGGGCGCCGACCTGGTGGTGCATTCGACCACCAAGTACCTGACCGGCAATGGCACTGTCACCGGCGGCTGCGTGGTGGACAGCGGCAAATTCGACTGGTCGGCCAGCGACAAGTTCCCCTCGCTCAGCGAACCCGAGCCCGCCTATCACGGGCTGACCTTCCACTCCGCCCTTGGCCCGATGGCCTTCACCTTCCATTCCATCGCCGTGGGGCTGCGCGACCTGGGCATGACCATGAACCCGCAGGCGGCGCATTACACGCTGCTGGGGATCGAGACCCTGTCGTTGCGGATGCAGCGCCACGTCGAGAACGCGCAGGTCATCGCCAACTGGCTGGAAGACGACGACCGGGTCGATTACGTCACCTACGCCGGGTTGCCCTCGTCGCCCTATTACGACCGGGTTCAGGCGCTGTACCCCAAGGGCGCGGGGGCGCTATTCACCTTCGCCATCAAGGGCGGCTACGAGGCCTGCGTGAAATTCGTCGACAGTGTCGAGATCTTCAGCCATGTGGCCAACCTTGGCGACACCCGGTCGCTGGTGATCCATTCGGCCTCGACCACGCACCGTCAGCTGACGCCGGAGCAGCAGGAGGCCGCCGGCGCGGCCCCCAATGTGGTGCGTCTGTCCATCGGCATCGAGGACGCCGAGGACCTGATCCACGACATCGATCAGGCCCTGGCCAAGGCCACCAGCTAGGCCCGATCAGTCGAGGGCGATGACCAGCGTTACCCGCGCGGTGACCTGCAATTCGCCCTCGGCCACCGGCACCGCCGCATCGGCCATCAGCGCCCGGCCCGCCATTTCGGGCCGGGGCATCCCGCCGCCCTGCTCGCTCAGGCTCAGCACTTCGCCCAGTTCGACCCCGGCCGCATCGGCGTAGAGCTTTGCCGAAGCCAGCGCATCGGCCACCGCCGCCTTGCGCGCGGCATCGCGTAGGCCTGCGGGGTCGGCAATGTCGAAGCTCAGCCGCGAGATGTCATTGGCCCCGGCCTTGACCAGCGTGTCGATGACCGGCCCCACCCGCGCCAGATCGGTAAGTTCGACCGCCACCTCGCTGCGCGCCTCGAAGCCGATCACCGCCAGCGGATCGACGCCGGGGTCATTGCGGTTGGGCCTCAGCGGCATCAGCCCCAGCGACTGGGTCTGGATCTTCTCGGGCGCGATGCCTTCGGCCTTCAGTGCCTCAAGCACCGCCGCCATCATGTCCGACATGGCCGCCAGCGCGCCCTCGGCGGTGTCGGCCCGCGCCACCGCGCCCGCCTGCAAGCGCGCCATGTCCGGAGCTGCGGCCACGCGCCCCTCGCCGGTCACGGTGATGCTGCGCTGCGGCGTGTCGGCAGCGGCAGCCCCGGCCATCAGCATCGCGCTCAGAAGAAGTGGGATCAGCGGTCTGGTCATGCTGTTTTCCTTTGGTTTGGATGTATTCAGGTCCGGTTGGGCCTGTCCTGTCTTTCCAGATATGGTAGCATTCTGGAAAACAAACCGCGCTATGCAGCGGCAAGGCAGTCCGGACAGGCAAATGACGCAACGATGTGCTCTCGACCTCTCGGAAGAGTGGGCAACGCTTCTGGTTCCCCAAGGCGGGGGCTGGGCGCGGCTGGGGCGCACGCCACTAGCCGGAGACGGGCTGCACACCCGGCTGTCGGCGTTGTTGCGTCTTGGTGCGGGGCATCTGGATACACCGCTGGAGGCGCTGGATCTGCTGGTGGCGCTGCCCCCCGACCAGATGACCTATGCCGCGCTGCCCGTGCAGGAGATCGGCGAGACCGCCGAGGACCCTACCGCCCGGCTGATCGCGGTTCTTTGTGAAAAGCATCCGCATCTGACCGAGGACATGGCGCTGGATTGGGATTTGCAGGGCGGCTGGTTCCTGATCGCTGCCGCCCCGCGCGTGGTGATCGAGGAAGCCACGGTGTTTCTGCAAGCCTGCGGGGCCACGCCGTCGGCCTTCACCGCCCGCCCCGAACCGGGCCAGTTCCCGGATCAGCCCGACCTTGGCGGGCTGCGGCCTGCGGATGGCGCGCAAGGCCCCCCCCATCTGCCCGACCCCGACACCGCCCCCGGCGTGACCGAGGTGCCTGTGGAACCGCCGGTCGCACGCGCGCCGTCGCCCTCTCTGGCCGCGCAAATGAAGGCGCGCGCCCGCGCCGATGAGGTCGCCCGCCGCAACCCCGAACATCTTCGCAGCCTCGACGAGATCGAGGCCGACGATCCGCCGCCCCGCGTCAAGCGCGCCGTGGCGGCGCGCAGCCTGCGCCACCGGCTGACCCCCGGCCCGCGCCTGCGCATTGCCGCCGCGCTGACGGGGGTGCTGGTGGCCGGTCTGTCCGTGGCTGCGCTCTGGCCCGTTGAAGATGTGCCCGAGGTGCAGGAAAGTGAGCCCCCGGCCCGGATCATCGCGGCGGAGCCGGAACAGCTTGAGGACGCCGAAATCGCGGCGGATGAGGCCGAAAACGCCGAGAGCATCGCTGCCGCCGCCGATCCGGTCGGGATGACGCGCACCGCCGACCTGCCGCCGCCGCTGCCCGAGGATCTGACGGTTTTCTACAGCCCGGCGCCGATCCTGACCCAACCGCTGGACGATCAGGATCTGCTGGACCTTGCGATGCCGGGGCTGGATCCAAGCTTTCGCACAGACGCGCTGGCGCTGACCGATCTGACCACCTGGTCCGCCGACAGCCTGCCCGCCTCGCCCCAGCCGCCCGGACCCGCCGCGCAGATCTTCGTGGTGGACGAGCGCGGTCTGGTACGCCCCAGCGCCGAAGGCACGCCGACCCCCGACGGGGTGCTGGTGTTCGAAGGTCAACCGCCCGGTCAGGCCCGCCCGCGCCCGGACCGGGACGAGCCGGTCGAAGTCACCATCGTGCTGACCCGCGCCGGTCTGGCCGAGGATCACCCGCTGAAAAACGTCGCGCCCCGCGCCCGTCCGCAGGGTCTGGACGAAAGGTTCGAGCGCGCCGCCCTTGGCGGCAAGACCAAGACCGAACTGGCACTCTATCGCCCGGTGCCGCGCCCGGCCTCGGCCCAGGATGCGGTGCGCGACGCGCCCGCCACCGCGCAGGCCGTCAGCCAGGCCCCGCGCCCCCAAGCGCGCTCGCCGCAGGCGGCCCAGCGGTTTGCCGCCGCCAGCGTGGCCAAGCCCAAGCCGCAAGTGATTCGGCAGGACCAGGTGGCGACGCCCACGGCGGCCTCGCCCCAGAAGGTGGCGAAACAGGCCACCCGTGGTAGCGGCATCGACCTGAACGAGATCAACCTTCTGGGCACTTTCGGCTCAAGCCGGTCACCGCGCGCCCTTGTCCGCCTGCCCTCGGGCCGGGTCGTCAATGTCGAGGTCGGTGACCGCATCGACGGCGGCAAGGTGTCGGCCATCAACCAAGGGCGGCTGAGCTATGTGAAGGGCGGACGCAACGTGACCTTGACCATGCCGCGCGGCTAGAAATCCCCCGCGCCGGTAAAAAGCGCGTGGGATGGCCGCATCCGCGCAATGACCGGTGGCGGCCCCGCGACCAGCGCGTCACAGTGGGGTCAACCCGCAACGCCCGCACACCCGACCAAACCGAGGGACCATGGAAAGTTTCCTGTTTCAGGCCGTGATCTATCTTCTTGCCGCCGTTCTGGCGGTGCCCATTGCGTCGCGCCTGGGATTGGGATCGGTGCTGGGCTACCTGCTGGCCGGCATCCTGATCGGGCCGGTTCTGGGCGTGGTCGGCAGCGAGACCGAAAGCCTGCAACATTTTGCCGAATTCGGCGTGGTGATGATGCTGTTCCTGATCGGGCTGGAACTGGATCCCCGCGCCCTCTGGGCGATGCGACACCGGTTGATCGGCATGGGCGGGTTGCAGGTGGTGCTGAGCACCGGCGCGATCATGGCCGCCGCCATGGCGTTGGGGCTGACATGGTCGGCGGCGCTGGCGGTGGGGCTGGCCCTGTCGCTGTCCTCGACCGCGATCGTGTTGCAGACACTGTCCGAAAAGCGGCTGATGCAGACCAATGGCGGGCGGGCCACCTTCGCGGTGCTGCTGACGCAGGATGTGGCGGTGATCCCGATGCTGGCGCTGTTGCCGCTGCTGGCGCTTGGCGGTGTCAATCCGCATGCGGTCGTGGCCCATGACGTCGCCGGACATGGCGCCACTTCCGCCGGTGGGATGATGGAATTCGCCAACTGGGCGCGCGGCCACCTGGCCCAGCTGCCCGGCTGGGGCGAGGCGCTCGTGACTCTGGCCGCGCTGGTGGGCATCATCCTTGCGGGCATCTTTCTGACCCGCCCGGTGTTCAACGCCATCCACGCCACGCGCCTGCGCGAGATGTTCACGGCGCTGGCGCTGCTGATCGTCATTGCCATCGCCTGCCTGATGCTGATCCTTGGCGTTTCACCGGCGCTTGGCACCTTCCTGGCCGGGGTGGTGCTGGCCAACTCGGAATTCCAGCACGAGATGGAAACCGCACTTGAGCCCTTCAAGGGCCTGCTTCTGGGGCTGTTTTTCATCACCGTCGGCGCGGGCATGGATGTGGCCACCTTCCTGGCGCAGCCGTTCAAGCTTCTGGCGCTGACCCTGGCGCTGATGTTCACCAAGGGCGCGATCCTGCTGTTGCTGGCCCGCATCTTCCAGCTCAAGGGACGCGATCAGCGATTGTTCACCCTCGGGCTGGCGCAGGCCGGGGAATTCGGCTTCGTGCTGGCCGGGTTCAGCCTGCAACGCGGTGTGATCCCGCCGGAATACCAGCAGGTCATCTATCTGGTCATCGCCCTGTCGATGCTGCTGACGCCGCTGTTCTTCATCGCCTACGAGGTCCTGTCCAAGCGCGTCCATTCGGACGAACCGCCAGACCAGCCGCCAGACCAGATCCAGCAGGAAGGCCCGATCATCATCGCCGGTGTCGGCCGCTTCGGGCAAGTGGTCAACCGCATGGTGCAGATGAGCGGCTTTCGCACCACGGTTCTGGACAACGACCTGAACACCATCCGCCTGATGCGACAGTTCGGGTTCAAGGGCTTTCTGGGCGATCCCACCCGCCCCGATCTGCTGCGCTCGGCCGGGCTGATGGAGGCGCAGGTGCTGGTGGTGGCGATGGACGACAAGAACGCCTCGACCCGGATCGTGCGCTATGCGCGCCGGGTGCGGCCCGACCTGCACATCGTCGCCCGCGCCCACGACCGGGTGCATGTGTTCGAACTGTACCGCGCCGGGGCTGATGACATCGTGCGCGAGATGTTCGACAGCTCGCTGCGCGCCGCGCGCTATGTGCTGGAGAACATGGGGCTGAGCGAGTTCGAGGCCAACGAGCTGGAAACGCTCTACTACAAGCTCGACCGGAAAGCCCTGCGCGAACAGGCCGAAGTCTGGAAGCCCGGCGTGCCGGTGACCGAGAACGCCGCCTATATGGCGCGGGCCAAGCAGTTCAGCCGCGAGCTGGAAACCGCGCTGGTCAGCCAGGTGGAACGCAAGGACGGCTCTTTCGAGGACAAGGAAGCGATCCCTGCGCCGACGGACTAGGGCTCAGCCACCGGCCACCCCGGCTTCGGCGAAGGTGGCCATGCCGGAATGGCAGGCAACCGCGCCTTGCAGCACCCCGATGGCCAGCGCCGCGCCCGAGCCTTCGCCCAGCCGCATCCCGAGGCTCAGAAGCGCGGGTTTGTGCAGGGCATCCAGCAGCCGCTGATGCGCCTGTTCGGCCGAGCGGTGCCCGGCCACGCAGTGATCCAGCGCACCGGGCCGGGCCTTTTCCAGCACCGCCGCCGCAGCGCAACAGATGAACCCGTCCAGGATCACCGGGATGCACAGGCTGCGGGCCCGCAGGATGGCCCCGGCCATGGCGGCGATCTCGCGCCCGCCAAGGGCTTGCAGCACCTGCAGCGGATCCGCCAGCAGATCGGCATTGGCTGCCAGACCGTCCGCCACCACCTGCGCCTTGGCCTCGAGGGCCGCGCCTTCGACGCCAGTGCCGCGCCCGGTCCAGTCGCGTGCCGTGCCGCCGAACAGGGCCAGAGCGATGGCCGCCGCAGACGTGGTGTTGCCGATGCCCATTTCGCCGGTGATCAGTAGGTCGGCGTCCGGGTCCACGCCTTGCCAGCCAGCGCTGAAAGCGGCGCATATCTCGGCCTCACTCATCGCCGGACCTTGGGTGAAATCCTGCGTCGGGCGGTCCAAATCCAGCGGCACCACCATGAAGGTGGCGCCAAAGCATTTGGCCAACTGGTTGACCGCCGCCCCGCCGGCCTGGAAATTGGCCACCATCTGCACTGTCACCTCGGGCGGGAAGGCCGACACGCCGCGCGCGGCGACCCCGTGATTTCCGGCAAAGACCAGAACCTGCGGCGCGCGGATGACCGGGCGGTGATCGCCGCGCCAGCCAGCGTACCAGATCGCCAGATCCTCCAGCCGTCCCAGCGCGCCGGGCGGTTTGGTCAACTGGCCGTTGCGGTTCAGCGCCCCTACCACGGCCTCCTGATCGGGGTTCGGAAGTTGGCTCAGGATCTCGCGGATTTGCGAAAGCGACTGAAAGGGATCCTGGGACATGCGCGGCCTCGTTGCTTTTGTTCCGGCGGGACGTTAACGGCGAACAACACGGAGGAAAACCGCCAAGTGACCGCACCCCGACCTGCCCTTCTGGACCCCGCCGACCCGGCCCTGGCCCTGGGTCTTCTGACCCGCCTGCCAGTGCCCGTGGCAATGAACACCGCGCAGCGGCGCGGGGCGCGCGCCGCCTGGGCCTATCCGTTAGCGGGGCTGGTTGTGGGGGGATTGGCGGCGCTGTTGATGCAGGCCGCGCTGTGGGCCGGTCTGCCCGAGGGCCTGTCGGCGGCGCTGGCGCTGGGGCTGACGGTGGTGCTGACCGGCGCGATGCACGAGGACGGTCTGGCCGATTGCGCCGATGGCTTCTGGGGCGGCTTTGCCCGCGACCGACGGCTCGAGATCATGCACGACAGCCGCATCGGCACCTACGGCGTGCTGGCGCTGATCCTGCTGGGGCTGCTGCGCTGGCAAGGGCTGGCCGAATTGGCGCGGCACTGGCCGGTGCTTCTGGCGGTCGGGATGCTGTCGCGCGCCGCGATGGTGGTGGTCTGGGCCGCGCTGCCCCCGGCGCGCGCCGACGGGTTGGCGCGCTCCCTTGGACAGCCGCGCCCGGCCACGGCGGCCGTAGCTTTGGGCCTTGCGATCGCCGGAGCCTGGGCCTGTCTGGACAGCAGCGTGATGGTTGCGGCGTTGGCGACCGCAGCCGCTGCCGTTGCCGTGGCATTGCTAGCCCGTGCCAAGATAGGCGGCCAGACCGGCGATGTGCTGGGCGCCACGCAGCAGATCGCCGAGGTTGCCGCCCTGCTGAGCCTGACCGTGCTGCTGACATGAAAAAGCCGCCCCCGAAGGCGCGGCTTTGAAATCTTCGAAATGGCGGGCGCTCAGGCGGCGCGGCTCATCAGAACCTCGCCCACGACCTTCTGGGCTTCATCCTCGCCCGAGCCTTTGACGGCGGCCACTTCGCGGGTCAGACGCTCCAGCGCGGCTTCATACAGCTGCCGCTCGGAATAGCTCTGTTCGCGCTGGTCGTCGGCACGGTGCAGGTCGCGGACCACCTCGGCAATGGCGATCAGATCGCCCGAGTTGATCTTCTGTTCGTATTCCTGCGCCCGGCGCGACCACATGGCTTTCTTGACCTTGGCCTTGCCCCGCAGGATTTCCATCGCGTGGCTGATCACGTCTGGCGTCGACAGCGCCCGCAGGCCGGCGCCGGCCGCCTTGGCCGTCGGAACGCGCAGGGTCATCTTGTCCTTCTCGAACGAGATCACGAAAAGTTCAAGCTTGAGGCCCGCAACTTCCTGTTCTTCGATCGAGACGATTTTCCCGACGCCATGGGCCGGGTAGACAACGTAATCATTGGCACGGAAATCCGGCGTGTACTCTTGGCTCATCTGGACGTGTTCCTTGCTCTGGCCGCGACGATTCCCGTGCAATCACCGAGAACCGAGGCGAAAAAAGAAACGTGCTCGCACCCATGATGCGAGACGTTTCCGGACATTTATACTTCGCTGACCAAAATATATAGCACATATACGCAAAAATTCAAAGCCCCGCATACCGGCACGGAAAATGCCGGAGTGCGGGATGCAGGTCGTGCGGCGGAAATCAGCCGCCTTCGCCGGGCGCTTCCGAGAAGTATTTGCCCAGTTTGTCCTTTTCGCCGTCGCGTTCCTCGGCCTCGGGCAGCGGTTCCTTCTTGGTATAGATCACCGGCCAGAGTTCGCTATACTTGCGGTTGAATTCGACCCATTGCTCCATGTCCGGCTCGGTATCCGGGCGAATCGCGTCTGCCGGGCATTCCGGCTCGCAGACGCCGCAGTCGATGCATTCATCGGGGTGGATCACGAGTGCATTCTCACCCTCGTAAAAACAATCCACCGGGCAGACCTCGACGCAGTCGGTATATTTGCAGGCGATACAGTTGTCGGTGACGACATAGGTCATGGGGCGCACTCATCCGTTTGTTTGGCGTTTCCCTACTCCGACCGGCCCGATCATTCAAGACGGGCCTGTTTGGCCGCGCGTGCGGCGCGGCGGTCACGGCTGTCGGGGCGGCCGTGAACAGGGCGCGGGGCGCTGTCGTCGCGCGGAGTCTGCGGGGTCAGGTCTTCGTAAAGCGCCTGCGCCTCGGGGGCCGGTCCGCGCCGGTCGGCCAGGGCGAGGATCTTGATGATTCGCACGGTTTTCGCCTGCGGGAAGGTCAGCACATCGCCGGCGCGAATGGCCTGCGCCGCCTTTTTGGCGTGCTGGCCGTTCACCCGCAGATGCCCGGCCGCCACCACGGCGCTGGCCTTGCTGCGGGTCTTGAAGAACCGCGCATGCCACAGCCATTTGTCGACGCGCATGGAGCCAGGCTCTTGCGCGCCGGGTCCGGCCTCAGGTCTTGTCACGCAGCCCCATCAGTGCGGCGGCAAAGGGGTTGTCCGGGTCGATGGGCTTTTCGGCCTTCTTCGGACGCGCCGAATAGGTCTTGGCACCCTGCGGCGGCCGTTTGCCCTTGCCCTTGCCGCCCTGGAACTTGCCGCCGGGCTTGTCGCCGCGCGGCTTGCCCTCGCCCCGGGGTTTGCCCCGGGCCGAACGATCGCCGGAAGCCCCCTCGTCGCGGCGGCCCTGCTGGGGACGCCCGCCCTGACGGCGGCGCGGCGCCCAGGTGAAGGTGTAGAACACCTCGATCTCGGTCTCCGCCGGGGCGTCGGTGTCGGCGTCAGGGGCTTCCGCAGCGGCCTCGGCGGTCACCTCCGCGGCGTCTTCACTCACCGTAGCCTCGACCGGAGTTTCCTCTGCGACTGGTGCCGCCACTGCGGGCGCTTCCTTTACAGGCGTCTCGGCAGGGGTTTCCGCCTCGGGCGTAACCTCGGTTTCCGGTTGCGAAATTGCCGGGTCCGTCGCCGGCGCGGCTTCGGTTTCAGCGGCAGCCGCTTCCGACGTCTCGGCCTCGGCGCTTGCGTCGGGTTCAGCGGTGGTTTCCGGCGCAACCGGCTGCGGGCGCTGCTTGGGACGCTCGTCGCGTTCCGCCTTGTAACCCAGCCCCTGCATCAGGCCGGCGAATTGTTCCAGCGTCATGCCGGTGATCGACAGCATGTCGGGCGTGGCCTCGAAACCGCCGCGCGTGTCCTGCGCGCGCAGCAGGTCGGCCAGACGTTCCAGCATGTCGATGCGAATCGCCCGCTCTCCGGCGGCGCGATAGCCGGCCATGGTGTGATAGCCCTCGGGCACATCGGTCGCGGTCGGCACGGTCACCAGACCCGGCGGCGGGCTGGAGGGGAAATCGTCCAGACCCTGCGCCAGCGACCACAACACCAGCCGCAGCCGTGTCGGCGCGGGCTTCAGCAGCAGCGGCATGAAGATGGTGAACTGGCCGAAGCGGATGCCGTGCTTGCGCAGCATGCCGCGCGCTTCCTGATCCAGTTCCTTGACGTCGCCCGAGACCTGATCGCGCGGCACAACGCCGTTGCCCTCGACCATTCGGAAGGCAAAGCCACGGGCCAGCCCGGTCAGGGTTTCGTCGCGTTGCAGGTTCAACAGCGGTTCGAACAGGGTCGCGACCTTGCGGTCGATGAAATGCTGCAGGCGGCGTTCCACCTTGGCGGCCACATCGGCACCGGCCTCGTCATCGACAAAGGCCTTGACCTGCGGCTTCAGCGGCTCGGGCCCTGCGACCAGCTTGCCCACCGCGTGCTCGCCCCACATCAGCCCGCCCTGATCGGTATAGTCGATCTCGCTGTCGGGCGCGTTGTAGAACTTGTCGGCGCGCAGGTGGAAATGCGGGGCCAGCGCCTGAAGGCCGGCCTGCCGCAATGTCTTGGCCTCATCGGGAGAGCCGGATTTGTCCTGGATGAAGCGAAATCCTTCCAGCCGTCCGACGAACTGTTCCTCGACGGTGACTTCGCCCAAATCGTTTACTTCAGCCACAAGGCTCTCCCTCTGCTTCAACCGGCGCATCAACACGGATGTGCGCCGATCAACAAATCTTTGTGTAAGACGCGCATGAAGCGCATCCGACAGGCGGTCTTCTACAGCCCGCGTGACTTCACGCCAATGGGCTTCATCGTCCAACCAGCCTTTCCGCTGCGCGACATATGTCCAAGTGCGGATATATGCCAGTCGTTTCGACAAAGTGTCGATATCGCCTTCGGTCCGGTCAATGCGTTTGACTTGCCGCGCCATCCAGTCGTCGGGAATGCGGCGCACTTCGTGCAGGTCGGTGAAAATCCTCTCAAGCAGCGTGGCGTGCTCGGCGTGGCTGATTCCCCGAAAGTCGGGAATGCGGCACACGTCCCACAACAGGCGCACCGCCTGCGGGTCGCCCAGCCGGGCCCGGATGGCCCCCACTTCGGCCAGCGTTTTCAGGGCCATCAGGTCGTCGGCCTCGCGCGCGCGGGACAGCCATTCGTCGTCGGTGCGTTCCTCCAGCGAGGCGATCAGCCGGCCCACGGTGCCGAAATCCAACCGCGCGTTGCGCCATTGCAGCTTCTTGACCGGCACGAAGCGGTTGGCGGTGATGGCTTGCGCCAGATCCTCGGGCAGCGGGCGGGCCTCGCCGGTGACGCCGAAAGTGCCGTTCTGGGTGTGGCGCCCGGCCCGTCCAGCGATTTGTGCCAGTTCGTTGGGTTGCAGGGGGCGCATCCGGCGACCATCGAACTTGGACAGCGACGAAAACGCCACATGCTGGATGTCCAGGTTCAGCCCCATGCCGATGGCATCGGTGGCCACGAGGTGATCGACCTCGCCGCTTTGGTACAGCTCCACCTGCGCGTTGCGGGTGCGCGGGCTGAGCGCGCCCATCACCACCGCCGCCCCGCCCTTCTGGCGGCGCAACAGTTCGGCGATGGCATAGACGTTCTCCACCGAGAACCCGACGATGGCCGAGCGTGCGGGCATCCGGCTGATCTTCTTGGCGCCGATATAGGTCAGTTCGGACAGCCGGTCGCGATGGGTGAAGACGACGCCGGGCACCTGCGCCGCTATGGCGCTGCGCATGGTGTCTGCCCCCAGAAACAGGGTTTCCAGCAGGCCGCGCGCGCGCAGTAGGCGGTCGGTAAACACATGGCCGCGGTCGGGATCGCCGCACAGCTGGATCTCGTCCACCGCGACGAAATCGGCGCCCATGCCTTCGGGCATCGCCTCGACCGTGCAGACCCAGTATTGCGCACGCTCCGGCACGATGCGTTCCTCGCCGGTGATCAGCGCCACCACCGAAGGCCCGCGTTTTTCCTTGATCCGGTCGTAAACCTCGCGCGCGAGCAGCCGCAGCGGCAGGCCGATGACGCCAGTGCGATGCATCAGCATCCGTTCGATCGCATAATGGGTCTTGCCGGTGTTGGTGGGTCCAAGCACCGCTTCGATGCGACTGCTGCCAGACATGAGACCCCTTTCCTTCGCCGCCGGAACACCCGTCGGGATCCGCGTGTCAGAGGGCGGTTTCGCCCAGGCCGGCTTCAAGCCGCTTCATCGCATCTTTTACGTTCGGGCGGTGGGGATGTATAGCGTTGACCATACGATAGGCGTCCAGCGCGCGGGCCTCGTCGCCGACCTGCTCAAAGATCATGGCCAGCCCGCTCAACGCCCCGAAATGGCGCGGGTTCAGGGCCAGCGTCGCTTCGATGTCGCGCATCGACAGACCCAGCAGACCGGCCTGGAAATAGGCGGTGGCGCGGGCGTTGTAGCCTTCGGCGAACTGGGGCGCGTGGTCGATCAGCGCCGACAGGTGGTCGATGGCCGCCGGCATGTCCCCGGCCGCCATGGCCTGGCGGCCGCGCTCCAGCAGCAGATCGGCGGTGTCGGAGCCGGATTTCGACCAGATGCCCCAGATCTCGTTCTCGACCTGCTGCCAGTTGGCCAGCTCGGGATCGGCAAGCCGGTCGAACAGCGCGTCAAGCTGCTCTTCCCCGGCCAAAACCATGGTGGAAAACCCGACTGCCACAAGAAGTGTCGCTACGGCGTATTTGATCTGGGTCCGAATACTTCGCATATGGCGAGGATAGCGCAAAACATGTTCCCGGCGATAGCTGCGGGAATGCAACAGGAGAGCACAAATGAGCGATGTGATTGCAGGGGCCGTCGAGAAGCTGGCCGAAAAGATGCCCGACGGCTTTGATGGCGTGGCGCGCTTCGATATCGAGGGCGAAGGCTCGATCATGGTGGACAGCGATGGCGTGCGCGCCGGCGCGGAAGATGCCGATGTGACCCTGATCGCCGACGAGGACACGTTCCGCGAGCTGATGTCGGGCGATCTGGACCCGACCTCGGCCTATATGGGCGGTCGCCTGAAGATCGAGGGCGATCTGGGCATGGCGATGAAACTGGGGTCGTCGCTGTCGTGAACCTCAGCCCCGCCCCCTTCCATCACCCGTCGTCGCAGGCTCCCGAAGGGGCCGAGGCGCATTGGGCCGAGGCCAGCGACGGCGTGCGGCTGCGGGTGGGGCGGCTGGCGAGCGGGCCACGGGGCACGGTCCTGATCCTGCCGGGGCGGACCGAATACCTTGAGAAATACGGGATGCCCGCCACAGAGTTTTTGGCGCGCGGCTATGGCGCGGTGGCGGTGGATTTTCGCGGCCAGGGGCTGGCCGACCGCCCCCTGACCGATCCCGCCATCGGACATGTGGAGGATTTCACCGAGTATCAGCGCGATGTGGCGACCCTGCTGGCCTATGCCGCGCATCACGACATGCCGCGCCCTTGGGTTTTGCTGGGCCATTCCATGGGCGGCGCCATCGGCCTGCGCGCCGTTCTGAACGGGCTTGATGTGACCTCGGCGGTGTTCTCGGCGCCGATGTGGGGCATCAACATGTACCGCGGCGTGCGCCCGGTGGCCTGGGGCCTGGGCTGGCTGGCCCACAAGACCCGCCTGAACGGATGGGTCACACCGGGTATGTCGCGCGAAACCTACGTGCGGCTGGCCGATCCGGCAGACAACTGGCTGACCACGGATCCCGAGATGATCGCCTATATGCGGCGGCAGCTTGAGGCGGTGCCGGGGCTGGACCTTGGCGCGCCTTCGGTCCCCTGGCTTTATCGCGCGCTGGTCGAGTGCCGCGACCTGCGGCGCACCCGCGACCCCGGCATTCCGACCCTGACCGTGGTGCCGACCCGCGACGAGATCGTCTCGGTGCCCGACATGACCCGGCAGGGCCGCGAGATGATCGGCGGACAGGTCGAGATCATCGACGGCGGCCGCCACGAGACCATGATGGAAACGCCCGCGCGCCGGAAACAGTTCTTCGATCGCGCCACGGCCTTTTTCGACCAGCATCGCGGCGCCTGAGACGGCGGGCCCGGCCCCAGCCAAGCCCGGTCAAGGCCGCCAGCCCGCTGATCCCCGACACCAGCGCGCCGGGCACGGGCACCGGGCCCAGCGTCGACGAGACGAAACTGCGCTGCACCTGAAACGACGCCCCTGACAGGGACGCCGCTTCATAGCGCGGCGCATCGAAGGAACGCGGACTGTTGTAGTCATAGCTGGCGGTCTCGGTGCCGGTCAGCGGGTCAATGTTGAACAACCCCGGAAGCGTGAAGGCGACCCGCGCCAGCGGCGTCGTTGCGCCGGAAGCCGCCGTGAAGATCTCGACCCCGCCGCGCAGGCCGAAACCGGCCCCGCTCTGGATCACCAGCGCCTGCGTCATCCCGCTGCGCGAAACCCGCGCGCCTGACACGGACAATCCCGCGATATCCGCGGTCTGGATCAATGTTCGCACCCGGGACACCGCAGGCTGCCGCAGCCCGAAGGCAAAGGCCTGATCCAGAGGCGTACGATAGGTCAGGTGAAAATTCAGCTCGATCCGCGAGATCGGCGGCGCCCCGCCTTCGGTGGCCGTCGGCATCACCCCGGCCCAGAAATTCGACTTGTACGCGAAATCCTGAAACACCATGCGGATGGCATCCACTCGCGTGGCCGCCCCGGCCGGGGACAGCCACACCATCACCGCCGCAGCGATGCCCAGACCCCCGCCAATCGTAAAACACCGCATGATCCGATCACTCCCGCCCCGGACCGACAGATCACGCACCGCGCCTGTTGTCAGAGGTAAACACACTCTGGCGACAGGGTTAGAAACCACCGGTTGACGATCGGTTAACCGTGACCGGATTCGGTTGGTCTTTCCTTCAGGCGGCCTTCTTCTTCAGCTTGGCTGCCAGATCCCGCGCGATGGCGAAAGCGCCACGCACCTTATCGGCATCCTTGGCCCAGTCGCGCCGCACGATGATCTTGTTGTCGCGGATCTTCGCCAGCCCGTTCTGATCCTGCACGAAAGCCACCAGCCCCTCGGGCGAGGCGAACTTGTCGTTGTGGAACTGGATCGTGGCACCCTTCGGCCCCGCATCCAGCCGGGATATCCCCGCCTTCTTGCATTCGGCCTTGATCCTCACCACCAGCAGCAGCGTGTTCACCTCTTTCGGCAGCTTGCCGAACCGGTCGATCAGTTCGGCCGCGAAGCCTTCCAGTTCGACCTTGTTCTGCAAGCCCGAAAGGCGGCGATAAAGGCCAAGGCGCACGTCCAGATCGGGCACATAGGCCTCGGGGATCAGCACCGGCAGGCCGAGGTTGATCTGCGGCGACCATTGGTCGTCGGTCTCGGCCAGCCCCTCGCCCTCGCCCGAGCGGATCTTGGCCACCGCTTCCTCCAGCATCTGCTGGTAGAGCTCGTAGCCGACCTCGCGCATCTGGCCGGATTGTTCCTCGCCGATCAGGTTGCCGGCGCCGCGAATGTCCAGATCCTGGCTGGCCAGCGTGAAGCCGGCACCCAGACTGTCGAGCGAGCCCAAAACCCGCAGCCGTTTTTCCGCCTGAGGGGTCAGCTTGCCGCGCGGCTTGGTGGTCAGATAGGCATAGGCGCGGGTCTTGGCCCGGCCCACCCGGCCCCGGATCTGGTAAAGCTGCGCCAGCCCGAACATATCGGCGCGGTGCACGACCATGGTGTTGGCGGTGGGAATATCCAGCCCCGATTCGACGATGGTCGTGGCCAGCAACACGTCGTATTTGCCGTCGTAGAAGGCATTCATCCGGTCATCGAGCTCGCCGGCGGCCATCTGGCCGTGCGCAACCATGAAGGTCACCTCGGGCACCTGGTCGCGCAGGAACTCCTCCATGTCGGGAATGTCCTTGATGCGCGGCACCACGATGAAGCTCTGCCCGCCGCGATAGTGTTCGCGCAGCAGCGCCTCGCGGACGGTCACCGTGTCGAATTCCGACACATAGGTGCGGATCGCCAGACGGTCGACCGGCGGGGTGCCGATGATCGACAGGTCGCGGACGCCCGACAACGACATCTGCAGGGTGCGCGGGATCGGCGTGGCCGTCAGGGTCAGCACATGCACGTCCGAGCGCAGGTTCTTGAGCCGCTCCTTGTGCTGCACGCCGAACCGCTGCTCCTCGTCGATGACCACCAGTCCGAGGTTCAGGAACCGGACGGATTTGGCCAGGATCGCATGGGTGCCGACCACGATATCGACGGTGCCATCGGCCAGACCGGCGCGAGTGGCGCTGGCCGCTTTCGTCGAGACGAAGCGCGACAGGGCCCGCACCTCGACCGGGAAACCGCGGAAGCGGTCGCGGAAGCTCTTGGCATGCTGGCGCGCCAGCAAGGTGGTCGGCGCGATGACCGCGACCTGCGTGCCCGACAGCGCCGCGATGAAGGCCGCGCGCATGGCCACCTCGGTCTTGCCGAAGCCCACGTCGCCGCAGATCAGGCGATCCATCGGGCGGCCGCGCTCCAGATCCTCCAGCACCGCCTCTATGGCGGTCAGCTGATCGTCTGTCTCCTGATAGGGGAATCGGGCGCAGAAGGCCTCCCACATGGCATCCGGCGGTGCCATCACCGGGGCGTGCCGCAATTCGCGCTCGGCAGCGATTCGGATCAGGCGGTCGGCGATCTCGCGGATCCGAGCCTTCAGACGGGCCTTCTTGGCCTGCCACGCGCCGCCACCCAGCTTGTCGAGCAGACCTTCCTCATGCCCGAAGCGCGACAGAAGCTCGATGTTCTCCACCGGCAGATACAACCGATCACCGCCCGCATATTCCAGCGCCAGACATTCATGCGGCGCGCCAAGGGCAGTGACGACTTCCAGCCCGGTGAACCGCCCGACCCCGTGATCGACATGCACCACCAGGTCGCCCGGCGTCAGGCTCTGGGTCTCGGTCAGAAAGTTCTCGGCCCGTTTGCGCTTTTTCGGTGCGCGCACCAGCCGGTCGCCCAGAACATCCTGTTCGGAGATGACGGTCAAACCGTCCGCCTCGAAGCCGTGCTCCAGCCCCCAGATCGCCAGATGCACCTGCCCGGCCTCTTCAACCAGATCGCGGCTGTCGGAAATCAGCCGCAGCCCCGTCAACTCCTCATCCTCCAGAAGCCCTTGCAAGCGTTCCCGCGCGCCCTCGGAATAGGAGGCCACCACCACCGCCCCTTTCGAGCGCCGGGCGCGGATATGATCGGCAAGTGCTTCAAAGATATTGGTCTGCTCGGCTTGGCGTTCGGGGGCGAAGTTGCGCCCGATCCGGCCCCCGGCATCGACGACGCCCGGCCCACTGGCCTGCGGCAAGGGATGAAACCGCAGCACGCGGCGCCCCGCCACGGCGGCTTCCCAATCGGCGTCGTTCAGATACAGCGTTTCGGGGGCTGCGGGCTTATAGACCGTGTCCATCCGCGCGCGATGGGTCATCGCCTCGCGCCGCGTGTCGTATTGGTCGGCGATCCCCTCCCAACGCGCCAGCCGCATGGCGTCGGTCTGATCGTCCAGCGTCACCGCCGCACCAGGGAGGTAGTCGAACAGGGTTTCCAGCCGCGCGTGGAAGAAGGGCAGCCAATGCTCCATCCCCTGATGCTTGCGCCCGGCACTGACCGCCTCGTACAGCGGATCGTCGCCGCCTGCGGCCCCAAATTCGATGCGATAGGTTTGCCGGAAGCGGGTGATGGCCGCGTCATCCAGAACGATCTCCGAGACCGGGGCCAGCTCCACGACGTCCAGCTTTTCGGTGGTGCGCTGGCTGACCGGATCGAAGCGCCGCGCCCCGTCCAGAACATCGCCGAACAGATCCAGCCGCACCGGGCCGCCCTCGCCCGGCGGATAGATGTCGATGATCCCGCCCCGCACGGCGTAGTCGCCCGGCTCCATCACCGTAGGCGCCTGCGAAAACCCCATCCGCACCAGAAACTGCCGCAACCCGGCCTCGTCGATCCGATTGCCCACCCGCGCCGAAAACGCCGCCTCTGCCAGAACCTCGCGCGCGGGCACCCGCTGGGTGGCCGCCGCCAACGTCGTCAGCAGCACGAACCGATCCGGCGCCCCATGCACCAGCGCCGCCAGCGTCGCCATCCGCGCCGCCGAGATGTCGGCATTGGGCGAGACCCGGTCATAGGGCAGACAATCCCAGGCCGGGAAATGGAACACCGGCACATCGGGCGCGAAGAACCGCAGCGCCGCCCGCATCGCCTCCAGCCGCTTGTCATCGCGCGCCACATGCAGAACCGGGCCCCGGTCCAGCTCCTTCAGCACCAGCCGCGCATCGAAGCCCTCCGGCGCGCCGCCTACGATCAGTTTCTGGCTGTCGGACTGAGACATGTCACCCTCCGGGGCGGTTGCGTGGTTCCGCGCCGTGACCTACCCGGCCCCGCCGTCGTGTCAAGCACCCTGGGCTCAGTGACCGGCACGCTTCTTTTTCTTGGCGAAAATACTCCCGCCGGAGGCACCCGACCCCGGCCCTAGAGCACCATCGCCGACAGGTTGTGGAACATGCCCCACAAGGCACTGAAGAACACCGCCAGCAACGCCAGCGCCTGCAGCTTCCAGCGCAGGACACTCAGGGCACGCGGCAGGTCGTCCACGGTCAGTTGCGCTTGCGCAAGGTGCCGTGCCCCGCGCGCGGTGAGCCAGGCCGCCAGCGCCAGCGGCACGGCCAACATTAGCACCGCCTGGGCGATTTCCACGCGGTAGAGCACCGACAGAAGCACCAGCCCGGTCAGGGCAAAGGCCCAGGTCCCCACAAGCATCGGCCCCAGACCGTTCAGATGCGCCAGATGCCGGCGCACCATAATCTCGGTCAGCGCCGCCAGGCGTTCCCGCGCATCCGCATCCTCGGCACGCGCCGCCCGCAACATGTCGACCGGGATCCCCATCGGATGGGTCAGGATCCGCGACCATGTCACGCCCAGGAAAATCCAGTACCAGATGTTGGAAAACGACCGCAGGTCGATCAGGTCAAGAATGGTGGTCGGCACGGCAGGGTGTTCCCGTTCAGGTCTCCCTTCCAGCTAGCCCAATGCGGCGCGATTGCCCAGCCCCCCGCCAGCCCTTGAGCCTGCCGCCCATCGGTGGCAGTCAGGGACCAGCCACAGAGGATCGCCCCATGACCGACGCCCACCGCCAACACTTGCGCAATCGTCCGCGGCGCACCCGCCGCACCCCTGCCCTGCGCGGGCTGGTGCGTGAAACCACCCTGTCGGTGACCGATCTGATCTGGCCGGTCTTCGTGCGCGACGGGGACGGCATCGAAGAGCCCATCGCCGCGATGCCCGGCGTCTCGCGCCTGTCCGTCGACAAGGCGGTCGAGGCCGCCCGCATGGCCGCCGATCTGGGCATCCCGGCCCTGTGCCTGTTTCCCTACACCGCAATGGAAGACCGCACCGAAAGCTGCGAGATGGCCTGGGATCCCGACAACCTGTCGAACCGCGCCATCCGTGCCATCAAGGCGGCGGTGCCCGAGATCGCGGTGATGACCGACATCGCGCTGGATCCCTATAATGCCAACGGCCATGACGGCATCGTTCGCGACGGGGTGATCGTCAACGATGAAACCGTCGCAGCCCTGGTGCGCATGGGGCTGGCCCAGGCCGAGGCCGGGGCCGACATCCTTGGCCCCTCGGACATGATGGACGGCCGCATCGGGGCCATCCGTGACGCGCTGGAAAGCCACGGCCATTCCGACGTGGCGATCATGAGCTATTCGGCGAAATTCGCCTCGGCCTTCTACGGCCCGTTCCGCGATGCGGTGGGCGCCTCGGCGGCCCTGAAAGGCGACAAGAACACCTACCAGATCGACCCGGCCAACCGAGACGAGGCCCTGCGCATGATCGCCCGCGATCTCGACGAGGGCGCCGATATGGTCATGGTCAAGCCCGGCATGGCCTATCTCGACATCTGCACCCAGGTCCGCGACAGCTTCGGCGTGCCCACCTTCGCCTACCAGGTGTCCGGCGAATACGCGATGCTGGAAGGGGCGGCCCGCAATGGCTGGCTGGATGGCGACAAGGTGATGATGGAAAGCCTGCTGGCTTTCAAACGCGCCGGCTGCAACGGCATCCTGACCTATTTCGCCCCCCGCGCGGCGCGACTTCTGGCCGGGTGATGCTGCGCTGCGGTGACACGGGGCACGTTTCGCGCTAGACTGCGCGCCAATTGCGGGGCAACCGCTTCCGAGCAGTGAAAATCGAGGCAAAGACAATGATCAACATGACGCGGCGTGGGCTGCTTCTGGGTACCGGCGCGCTTCTGGTGGCCTGTGACAACTCCGTGGGCTCCAAAGGGGCGCAAACCATCGACACGCGGGTCGCCTCGGCGCTGGCCTTCATGTACAAGACCTATCCCGAAACCATGGAACTGCGCGACAAATCCGTCGGCATGCTGGTGATGCCGCTGGTCGGCGAGGCCGGATTCATGGTCGGCGGCTCCTACGGCGAAGGCGCGCTGCAGGTGGACGGGGTGACGGTGGATTACTACTCGGCCACGCAAGGCAGCGTCGGGTTCCAGATCGGCGCCCAGCAGTATGCCTATGTGCTGTTCTTCCTGACGCCGGAATCCCTGCGCCGCTTTCGCACCTCGCCGGGCTGGGATGCCGGGGCGGCCGCGGAATTTACCGGTGGCGAGATCGGCGGCGCGCTGAAAGCCAGCACCGTGACCTCGAATTCGGCCATCGCCTTCCTGTTCGCGCAGCAGGGCCTGATGGCCGGGGCCACCATCGAGGGCACGAAGTACACCCGCATCCTGCGCTGATCGCGCAAAGCTGGAATGCCCCTTGTCCCGCGCGTGCCTGCGCGGGATGATCCCGACAGGACAGATTGCAGGAGCCTGCCATGACTCGCGCCTTCCGCTGGGTATTGCGCCTTTTCCTGGCGGGCATTGTGCTGGCTGCACTGGCCGCGACGCTGGCCTATTACCTCGCCACCCGCTCGCTGGCTGACTACAGTGAAAACTTCGAGCTTCCGGGCCTGTCGGCGCCGATGCGGATCGTGCGCGACACTGCCAATGTCCCCCATGTCTTCGGCACCACCGACACCGACAGTTTCTTTGGTCTGGGCTTCGTTCATGCGCAGGACCGGCTGTGGCAGATGACAATGATGCGGCGCACGGCGCAGGGCCGGCTGTCCGAGATCTTCGGCCCCCGCACCCTGAAGATCGACGAGGCGCTGCGGCGGCTCGACCTCTATCGGCTGGCCGTGCAATCGCAGACCGTGCAGGACGATGCCACACTGGCGGCGCTGGAGGCCTATTCCGCCGGGGTCAACGCGTGGATCGATCAGGTCAACACGGGCGCGCGGGGCCGTGGCGCCCCCGAGTTCTTCCTGTTCCCGCCCGAGATCGCCCCGTGGCAACCGTCGGATTCGCTGGCCATCGCCAAGCTGATGGCGCTGAAGCTGACAGCACATCTTCAGGACGAGGTTCTGCGCGCCCGCACCGCGCTGACCGTCAGCCCCGAGCGGCTGGGCGACATTCTGCCCGACGATCCCACCGGCGGGCTGGCGGTGCTGGAGGCGCTTGGCCCTTCCCCGATCCCCGCGGACACCCAACTGGCCGCGGCATCGCTGATGGCGGATCCCCTGTCGCCCTTCGCGCCCCCGCCGCTGGCCGGGGCGTCCAACGTCTGGGCGGCGATGCCCGACCGTTCCACCACCGGGGGCACGCTGCTGGCCAATGATCCGCATCTGGGATTGACCGCGCCGTCGATCTGGTACCTGGCCCGGATCGAACTTGCGGGTGGCGGCGTGATCGGCGGCACCATTCCGGGGATGCCGCTGATTCTGGTGGGCCGCAACGAGGATCTGGCCTGGGGGCTGACCAGCGCCTATGCCGACGATCAGGACCTGTATATCGAACGGCTCGATCCCGCCGATCCCAACGCTTACGAAACCCCCACCGGCGACATGGTGCCGTTCCGCACCGAAGGCGCGCTGGTCCGGGTCAAGGGGGCCGAGCCGGTGACCCTGACCCTGCGCTGGACCGATCGCGGCCCGGTGTTGCCCGGCGACCTGTTCGACCTGAACACCATCGTGCCCACGGGCCATGTGGCCAGCCTGGCCTGGACCGCGCTGACCCCCGACGACCGCACCATGACCGCCGGGATGCACCTGATGCGGCAGCGCGCCGTGGCCCCGGCGATCGAGGTGATGGCCGAATACGTCGCCCCGGCTCAGAACCTTGTGCTGGCCGACCGCGACACCGTGGCGATGGTGATGATCGGCGCCCTGCCCCGGCGCTCGGCGCAGCATGACAGTCTGGGCCGGTTGCCCGCTCCGGGATGGCGGGCCGAGAACCACTGGCAGGGCCGACTGGCCTATGACACGAACCCGCGATTCACCGAGCCTGACAGCGGCCTGCTGGGCAACACCAACAACAAGCCGCTGGAACGCGCCTTCCCGCTGCACGTCAGCTATGCCTGGGGCGACAGCCAGCGCGTGCATCGCTGGGAACGGCTGATGCGGAACCGCGAAGTGCATTCGCGCGACAGCTTCATGGAAGCGCAGCTCGACACCATCAGCCCCGCCGCGCGCAGCCTGCTGCCGCTGATCGGCGCGGATCTGTGGTTCACCGGCGAGGCCGCCCCCGATGGCAGCCCGGCCCGCGCCCGGCGCGAGGCGCTGGACCTGCTGGCCAACTGGAACGGCGACATGAACGAACACATGCCCGAGCCGCTGATCTACGCCGCCTGGGTGCAGGCCCTGCAACAACGGCTGATCGTCGACGAACTGGGCCGCGATCTGGCAGCCGCGTTCAGCCACCCAGACCCGATCTTTCTGGAGCGGGTGTTTCGCGACGTGGATGGTGCCTCGGCCTGGTGCGATGTCAGCCGCTCGTCGGGGATCGAGACCTGCCGGGACATGGCCGAACGGGCGCTGGACGACGCGCTGCTGTGGATCTCCGAGACCTATCGCGGCGGCCTGGAAGGGCTGCAATGGGGCAGCGCCCATCAGGCCACCCATGATCACGAGGTGCTGGGCGGCATTCCGGGGCTGGGCTGGCTGGTCAATATCCGCCAGCCGACTTCGGGCGGCGATCATACCCTGAACCGGGGCCGCACCGCCGGGCTGGGCGCGCAACCCTTCCTGAACGTGCACGCGGCGGGCTATCGCGGGGTCTATGACATGGCCGATCCCAACAGTTCGGTGTTCATCATCGCCACCGGGCAGTCCGGACATCCGTTTTCGCGGTTCTACGACAATCTGGGCGAACGCTGGCGGCGCGGCGAATACATTCCCATGTCGCTGGACCCTGCTTTGGCCGAAGCCGCCGCCACCGGCGTGACGACCCTGCGCCCGACCCCCTGAACGCAAAAGACCCGGCCACATGGGCCGGGTCCTGCTGTCTGTTCCGAGGCGTCTGGATCAGACGAAGTCGAAATCCGAACCGGTGATCAGGCTGGCCTGCGTGTTGGCCAGGGTGATCTGGTCGGTGCCACCGGCTGCCAGGCTGATGATCGTGTGTTGCCCGCTTTGGGTAATCACAAGATCGCTGGTCGAATTCACCGTGCTGTGGCCCGCGAAATCCAGCCGGTCGATGCCATCGGTGAAGTCCTTCACCACGTCCTTGCCGAACCCGTCGGTCCAGACGAAGGCGTCGATGCCCGCGCCGCCGAACAGGAAGTCGTTGCCCGCGCCGCCGTCAAGCATGTCGTTTCCAGCGCCCGCGATGAGCGCGTCATTACCCGCAGCCCCCAGAAGCGTGTCGTCATCGGCACCGCCAAAGAACACGTCTGCATCGGACCCGCCGGTCAGCACATCTTTGCCAGCCCCGCCCACCAGCGTCACCGAGGTGGTCATCCCGGTGGCGTCGATGGTGTCGTCGCCGGTCAGGCCCATGATCCGTTCGACCCCGACCCAGCTGCCGACATTCAGGGTCAGACCGTTGGTGTCATAGATCACTGCCTTGTCGAACCCGGCGCCGCCATCGCTGACCACATCGCCGCTTTCGCCGATGTAGAACACGTCGTTGCCGGCACCGCCGTTGAAAGTGTCGTTGCCCGCAGCGCCCAGCATGATGTCGTTGCCATCATTGCCGGTCAGCGTGTCATTGCCGTCGCCGCCGATCAGCACGTCATTGCCCGACCCGCCGGTCAACATATCGTCGCCTGCATCGCCGAACAGCAGAACCGTCGAGGTTTGTTCCGAAGCATCCACCGTGTCGTTGCCGGTGAACCCGTTGACACGTTCGATCCCGCCCCATCCGGCCAGGGTCATCAGCACGGATACGCCGCCCGCATCGTTGATCTGCGCCTTGTCATAGCCCGTGGTGCCGGTGTCCATGACCAGATCGAAGGCGTCGATCACGTAGAAATCCGACCCGTTGCCGCCATCCATGGTGTCGATGCCGCTGCCGCCGAACAGCTGGTCGTTGGAATCGCCGCCCAGCAGGGTGTCGTTGCCCGACCCGCCGAACAGGAAGTCATTGGCAAAGCCGCCAGTCAGATGGTCGTCGCCGGCCTGCCCGAACAACTGGTCCGATCCGCCGCCGCCATCGATGGTGTCATTGCCGTCCCCGGCATTGACCGTGTCGTCACCGGCCCCGACCGAGATCGTGTCGTCACCCGCATCGGTTGTGACTACGTTGGCCGCGCCATTGCCCATGACCTCGGCGTCATAGTCGCCGATCAGGGTATAGTTCTCCATGGCGATCAGCGTGTCGCGGTTGGCCGCGTCGCCCTTGGCGCCATGGTCGCCGGTGTTCAGGTTGACCTGAACCACAAATTGCTGGGCGGCAGCACCGCTCAGATCCTCGATCAGCGTGTCGGCACCGTTGCCGCCGTTGAAGACATCGTTGCCGGTGCCGGCGCGGATGATGTCATCGCCATCGTCGCCAAGGATCGTGTCATTGCCCGCCAGACCGTCCAGCACATCGTCGAACAGCGTGCCGCGCAGGCTGTTGTCGCTGCCGTCGCCATTGATGTCCGGCGCGCCCGCGGGATCGGCCATCTCGCCGAACCAGATATGATAGATGGTGCCGCCGTTGGTGGTGATGCTGGGATCCTGCTCGACCCCGAAGCCGATGGCGTTGAAATCGAACGTGGCCCAGGTGGCGTTGTTGATGATCACGTTATGATGCGGATCGGACGCCAAGAAGGCGTTGAACGCCTCTTGCACCGTGGCGGGACCGGCCACCGACAGCTCATAGCCGCGATCCAGACGCGTGGTCGGCGTGGCGTTGGGATCCACATAGGCCGTGCCCAGACGCTGCGGCGCATCATGCATGACACCGGTGTTCGAATGGTCATTGAAATAGACCGCGTCACTCCAGCTGTTCAGCGAGGCATTGGCCGGCTGTTGCAGGTTCGGCTCCCAGATGTTGTAGAGCACGTCCTGCGCGTGGCGCCCGGCCACGGTGGTCAGGCTCTGCGACAGCTGGATCGCGTCCAGGCCAAGGGAGATGCGGTAATCGTTGACGAGGTGATAGAACTCCAGCTCTGCGGAACTGAGGGCATCACCGGGGGTGGGGGCATAGATATCGACGGTCAAGATCGCTCACTTACCAGCCAATGCTGGATGCTGGATAAAATTGGTACGAAGGCTGTCTAGCCCGGATGGTCCCGGAAGGCCATATCGGCACCTTACGGGAGCATCGGACGACGGCAAGACATTCCGCTCCGCGTGTATCGCTCCACATTGACGCAAAGTTGACAAAGCACAACTTCAGCGCCGGAAACTGGTTAACCATGAGATGAATTTCGCTGTGCAAACAAGCGAAAACCCGCCACAGCGACGTCTCGGAAGGCCAAACCGGCGTCAGAGGCGCGAAAAGGTTTCTTTCTGCCGCGCGGTCCAGCGCAGGTCCAGTTCGACCCCGTCCTCGCCCGGTCGCTCGGCTTCGACCACGCCTTGGGCAAACAGCCAGGCCCGGCGGCGGCCATCGGAAAATTCCAGATGCAGGGTGTCGTTCAGAACCGGATCGGAAATGCGGGTCGCGATATCGGCCAGAAGGTCGTCCAGACCCTCGCCGGTGATCGCCGAGATCAGATGCACATCGGGCTGGCGCGGCGCCAGGGCGCGCAGACGTTCGGCGGCTTCCGCATCCAGGCGGTCCAGCTTGTTCCAGACCTCGATCTGCGGCGTGTCGGGATCGACGCCAAGGCTTTCCACGATCTCGCGCACATCCTCGGCCTGGGCTTCGGTCTCGGGGTCCGAGATGTCGCGCACATGCACGATCAGATCGGCGGTCAGAACCTCTTCCAGCGTGGCGCGGAAGGCGGCGACCAGTTCGGTCGGCAGGGCGCTGATGAAGCCCACGGTGTCGGACAGGATGATCTTCGGCCCGTCCGGCAGATCGATCGCCCGCATGGTCGGGTCCAGCGTGGCAAACAGCATGTCCTTGGCCATCACCGACGCCCCGGTCACCCGGTTGAACAGGGTCGATTTCCCGGCGTTGGTATAGCCCACCAGCGCGACGATGGGGAACGGCACCTTGGCGCGGGCCGAGCGATGCAATTCGCGGGTCTTGACGACCTTGTCCAATTGCCGCCGCAGACGCGTGAGTTGCTCGTCGATGGCGCGGCGGTCGGCCTCGATCTGGGTTTCGCCAGGGCCGCCGACGAAGCCAAGCCCGCCGCGCTGCCGCTCCAGGTGGGTCCAGGCGCGGACCAGTCGCGTGCGCTGATAGGACAGCGCCGCCATCTCGACCTGCAGAACACCCTCGCGGGTGCGGGCGCGGTCCGAGAAGATTTCCAGGATCAGGCCGGTGCGATCCAGGATCTTGACCTTCCAGTCCTTTTCCAGATTGCGCTGCTGCACGGGCGACAGGGGACCGTCGATCAGCACCAGTTCGATGTCGTTGGCCTTGAACAGCGCGCCCAGTTCCTCGACCTTGCCCGTACCGAACAGGGTCCCCGGCCGCGGCTGGTTCAGGCGCACCAGGTCGCCGCCCACGATGTCGAGCCCCGGCAGCGCAGCGGCCAGGGCAACAGCTTCTTCCAGCGCGAAAGCGGGCGCACGGCGCCCCGGCTTCGACGGGATATCGGGATGCAGGACCCAGGCGCGCGTCGGCTCCGGGGTGCGGGAGGCAGGCTCGGTCAGTCTTCGCCCTCGTACAGGCTGATCGGCTGGCTGGGCATGATGGTGGAAATCGCGTGCTTGTAGACCAGTTGCGATTGTCCATCCCGGCGCAGCAGCACGCAGAAATTGTCAAACCATGTGATGACGCCCTGCAGCTTTACGCCATTGATCAGGAAAATCGTCACCGGAACCTTGGTTTTCCGAACGTGGTTCAGAAATGCATCCTGCAGGTTCTGACGGTCGGTTGCCATTTTTTATAAACCTTTTTGTTCTCGGCCCGTGCTCTTGGAGGGCATTCAATCGCGTTTCAAGACTGTACGCAACAGGCGGTGATGGCCAGACGGCGCGCGGGATGCGGAAATATCACTTCGCACATGCAGCATTTTTGCACCGACCGGGTCAGGCGCGCCAGAATTCCGGGTTCAGCAGGGCGATCAGGGCCAGCGTTTCCAGCCGCCCCAGCACCATGGCCACGCACAGCAGCAACTGTTGCGGGCCGCTCAGCAGCCCCAGTTCAATCGGCACATCACCAGCCACGATGGTCAGCGGGCCAGTGGTGGTCAGCCCGGCAACGGTCAGCACGAGGCTGGTGTCGAAATCCGCCCCCACCACCGAGAACGCCAGCATCAGCGCGGCGATGGTGACCGCGAAGATCATGAAATACAGCCAGGCCACGTAGGCCGCTTCGGGCTTGAACCGGCGCAGCCGGGTGCCGGGGTTGGCCACGATCGACGGGTGCACCAGCTTGGCCATCTCGAACTGGCTGTGGCGGGCCAAGGCATAGACCCTGAGCAATTTCACGCCCCCCGCAGTGGTCGCCACCCCGCCGCCGATCATCGCCAGCCCCATCAGGATCAGCCCCGGCGTGGTCAGCCCCGACCAGTTGCGCGCGGTTTCCCAGTCTGCCGAAATGAACCCCCCGGTGCTGAGGAAGGACAGGGTCATGAACTGCCCGCCCCAATAGCCGCGCAGGGGCTGCAAGTCCGAGGACAGAACCAGCACCTCAAGCAGCGACACCCAATGCAGGCTGAACACCAGCAGCGGCACCACGGCGATCATCACCACCGCCAGCCGCAGCTCGGGATCCTGGTACCATTTGCGCCCCAGCGGTGTCGGCACGTCGCGGGCGAACAGGCCCCGGCTGAGGGCGAAGAACAGGAACACGAACAGCACGATCTCTCCGGCCAGCCCCGACGCGGCCTGCCCCAGCGTAGCGACCGGCGAGATGCCGCTGGTCGACAGCACCGACATGGCATGGCAGGCGGCGATGAAAGGCGTCTCACCCGCCACCAGCAGCGCCAGCCAGGCCACCAGGGTCAGCCCTCCATAGACCGGCGCAAGCGCCCGGCAGAACCGCCAGACCCGCTGCATCGGGTATTCCGCCATGACCGCCCGCCCCAAGGTTGCATCGCGGCCCAGCGAGACCGAGGTCAACACCAGTTCGAAGCCGCCGATCCGCAATGGCGCGAGAATGGCGATCGAGGCCACCCACATGATGAACCCGCCGTACCATCCCATCAGCGCCCGCCACAGATGCACGGTGTCTGGCACCCGCGATGGCACCGAGAACACCGTGGCGCCGGTGGTGGTCAGGCTGGAGACCATCTCCAGATAGGCCGAGCGGAAGCTCAGCCCCGGCATCGCCTCGACCACCGGCAGGGCCAGCATCACCGGCAGCAGGGCGAATGTGCCAACCAGTGACAGCAGCATCGCCCGCGCGGCGTTGTTCTGATCCATGGTCCAGACCGACAGGCCGATGAACAGGATGATCGCGGCGAAAGTCAGCGCGCCATACAGGAACGGCCGGCCAGCGTCGTGATCGCCGACCCAGCCGGCATAGATCGCGGGCACCAGCATCAGCGCCGCCGCCACCGCCGCCGTCATCACCAGCAGCGGCAGGCGGTCGTACCAGCGTTGATGCTGGGTCTGGCGGCGGATCCTAGAAGTAGTCAATCGAGACCTGCAGCAGCCGTTCGACTTCCGGCACATCCTCGGACAGCGCGAAGAAGGTGACCACGTCGCCTTCCTCGATCCGCGTGCCGCCGTGCGGGATGATGACCTTGTCGCCCTTGCGCAACGGCCCCATCAGCACGCCTTCCGGCAAGTCGATGTCGCGCACCTGCTGGCCGGCCAGCGTGGCGGTCTTCAGGACCTGCGCTTCCAGCACCTCGGCCTCGGCGTCACCGATGGAATAGACGCTGCGCACCCGGCCATGGCGGACATGGCGCAGGATCGACGACACGGTGGTCGAGCGCGGGTTGATATAGGCGTCGATATGCAGCGGCCCCATCAGCGGCAACAGCGCGGGATCATTGACCAGCGAGATCGTCAGCGGGCAGCCCAGCGACTTGGCCCGCACCGCGGTCAGCAGGTTGGTCTTGTCGTCATCGGTCACCGCCAGCAGCGCATCGGCCTTGGTGATGTTGGCCTCGGCCAGAAGATCGGCGTTCAGCCCGTCGCCGTTCAGCACGATGGTGCGTTCCAGCGCCTCGGCGGCGGCTTCGGCGACCTTGCGATCCTTCTCGATCACCTTGACCCGCACCCGGTCGGTGCGGGCTTCCAGCGCGCTGGCCACCGCAAGGCCGACATTGCCGCCGCCGACGATGACCACGCGGGTCTGGCGGCTCTGGCTCTTGCCGAAGATTTCCAGCGCGCGTTGGGCGTCGTCGGTATGGCTGAACACATAGATCTGATCGCCGGCGAACAGCTGGTCGCGCGGCTCGGGCGCAAACAGCGTGCCCTCGCGGCGCACCCCGACAACGATGGCGCGCAGGGTCGAGAAAAGGTCGGTCAACTGGCGCAGCGGCGTGTTCAGCACCGGGCAGTCGTCGCTGAGCTGCACCCCCATGAGCTGCGCCTTGTCGTCCAGAAAGCTTTCGATGTCGAAGGTCGACGGTGCGGCCAGCCGCTGCAACGCCGCTTCGGCCACCTCTTTTTCGGGGCTGATCACCACGTCGATGGGCAGGTGATCGCGGCGGTAGAGGTCCGAATGAAGGGTGTCGAGATAGCTTTGCGCCCGCAGCCGCGCGATCTTGCGCTGCACGCCGAAGACCGAATGCGCCACCTGGCAGGTCACCATGTTGACCTCGTCCGAATAGGTGGCGGCGATGATCATGTCGGCGTCTTCTGCCCCGGCCCGTTCCAGCACATTGGGATAGGAGGCAAAGCCGGTCACCCCGGTCACATCCAGCTGGTCAGTGGCGCGGCGCACGAGTTCCTCGTTGTGGTCCACGACGGTGACCTCGTTGCGCTCTCCGGCCAGGTGGCGGGCGATCTGCCAGCCGACCTGCCCGGCGCCGCAAATGATGACCTTCATGCGCTAGGCTCCCCGCGTCTGGCCCGGGTCGGGCCGACCAATGCGTTACTCTTCATCCGGCTCTTCAACGACCGCCACGCGCGCCCCGGCGCGGGTCGATGTGACGACGTTCAGCGATTTCAGCTTCCGGTGCAACGCCGAGCGTTCCATGCCGACGAAATTCGCTGTCCGCGAGATGTTGCCGCCGAAGCGGTTGATCTGGGTCAGCAGGTATTCGCGTTCGAACAATTCGCGGGCCTCGCGCAGCGGCAGCCGGGCGATGGCCGACGACAGCACCACGCGTTCATCCTCGTCGCCGGGGACGGCATCCATGTTGGGCAGTTCGCGGGCCTGGATCTCGCCGTCGCCCGAGCCCAGGATCAGCACCCGTTCGATCATGTTGCGCAACTGGCGGATGTTGCCGGGCCAGACCATGGATTGCAGGGTCGCCGCGGCCTCCTCGCTGAGCGCGCGGCGCACCAGACCGTCGCGGTCGTGGAACTGGTCGATCAGATGCTCGGCGATCTCGGGAATATCGGCGCGGCGTTCGTCCAGTCCAGGTACCGCGATGGGCACCACGGCAAGCCGGTGGAACAACTCCTGCCGGAACCGGCCCTGTTCGATCTCAAGCTCCAGGTTGCGTGCGGTCGACGAGATGATCCGCACATCCACCTTGATCCGCGCGGAGCCGCCGATGCGCTGGAACTGCTGTTCGACCAGCACCCGCAGAATGCGCGCCTGCGTGTCGGGGGGCAGATCGCCGACCTCGTCCAGATAGAGCGTGCCCTTGTCCGCCTGTTCCAGCAGCCCCGGCTCGACGCGCTGGCCGTCCGCCTCTTGCCCGAACAGGATGTGTTCCATCCGGTCGGGCGAGACCGAGGCGCAGTTGAGCATGACGAAACTGCCGCCCGCGCGCCCCGAATGGGCGTGGATATAGCGCGCCGCACTTTCCTTGCCCGAGCCCGGCCCACCGGTCAGCAGCACCCGGCTGTTGGTCTTGGCCACCTTTTCCAGCTGGCTGCGCAGCAATTTGAACGACGGGCTGGAGCCGATCAGATCACCGGTCGAAACCTCGGCGCGGCGCAATTCGGTGTTCTCGCGACGCAGGCGCGAGGTTTCCATGGCGCGGCGGATGACCACCAGCAACTGGTCGATGTTGAACGGCTTCTCGATGAAGTCATAGGCGCCCTGCTTGATGGCGGCGACGGCGATCTCGATGTTGCCGTGCCCCGAGATGATGACCACCGGCACATCCGGGGTTTCGCGCTTGACCTTGGTCAGGATGTCGATGCCGTCCATCTGGCTGTCCTTCAGCCAGATATCCAGGATCATCAGGCCGGGCAGCCCGTCCTCCAGCGCTTTCAGGCAGTCGTCCGAGTTGCCGGCCAGACGGGTGGTGAACCCTTCGTCTTCCAGAATATCGGAAATCAGCTCCCGGATGTCGCGTTCGTCATCCACGATCAGGATATCGGTCACGGGTTGGCCCCCTTGTCCATTATTGTCATGCTCGGTGTTCTCATTGCGCGGCATCCTGCAATTCATCGCCCGCGCGTGGAAGGGTCACCACCACGCAGGCGCCCCGGTGCTCGCCGGGGCCGAAGGGTCTGGCATCTTCCAGCCGCACCCGTCCGCCGTGATCTTCCACGATCTTCTTGACGATCGGCAGCCCCAGCCCGGTGCCACCTTCGCGGTTGGTCACATAAGGTTCGAACAGCTTGGCCCGGTCCGGCGGGAAGCCGGCGCCATTGTCCTCGACCGACAGGCGCAACTGGTGATCGAGGATTTCCAGCGACACCCGCACCTGCGCGCCCGCGCCTTCGGCGCGATCCTTGCAGGCCAGCGCCGCCTCGCAGGCGTTCTTCAGCACGTTGACCAGCGCGCGCGAGATCAGCGTGGCATCCAGATCGGCCAGTGCCGGTTCGGAGGGCATGTCGCTGGAGATCTGCACCTCGGGCTGGCCCGTGGTCTGCAAAAGCACCGCGTCGGCCACCAGTTTGGTCAGGTTCTCGCGTTCGGGTTCCGGCTCGGGCATCCGCGCGAATTTGGAAAACTCGTCGACGATGCGGCGCAGGTCGCCG
This sequence comes from Meridianimarinicoccus marinus, assembly GCF_040689105.1. Classification (NCBI taxonomy): domain Bacteria; kingdom Pseudomonadati; phylum Pseudomonadota; class Alphaproteobacteria; order Rhodobacterales; family Paracoccaceae; genus Meridianimarinicoccus; species Meridianimarinicoccus marinus. The sequence continues at coordinate 1,065 of NZ_JBFBVU010000018.1, read as the reverse complement.
GTCTGGCGCACGATCACATCGGTGAGCTGCCCCAGTTTCTCGGCATCCTCGGCCTCCAGCGCGCGACCGAACTTGCGGTTGATGCGCTCGGCGGACAGCTGGATCGGGGTGAGCGGGTTCTTAATCTCATGGGCGATGCGGCGCGCCACGTCGCCCCAGGCCGCCATCCGCTGGGCCGAGACCAGATCGGTGACATCGTCGAAGGCCACCACGAAGCCCTCGATCACGCGGTCATTGCCAAAACGCATGCCCATGCGCACCAGCAGGATGTCCTGCACCCCGCCGCGCCGCAGCTTGACCTCCTGCTGGGCGAAATCCTCGCGCCCGTGGCGCAGGGTTTCCAGCAGCGGCAGGAACTCGGGCACGACCTCGGCCATGGCGCGCCCCGACACCGGTTGATCCTCCATGAAGATCAGCCGCGCGCCGGACCGGTTGATGAAGTCGATGCGGCCATCCGCATCCAGCCCCATCACCCCGGCCGAGACCGAGGACAGCACCGAATCGAACAGCCGGCGGCGCTGTTCGATCTTGGCATTGGTGTCCAGCAGGGTCTGGCGCTGGCGCTTCAACTGGCGGGTCATCTGGTTGAACACGCGGCCCAGAACGGCGATCTCGTCGTCGCCCTTTTCCTCGCGCACCCGCACCTCGAGATTGCCCTCGCCCACCTGCTGCGCCGCCCCGGCCAGACGGCCCACCGGACGCGACAGCCGTTCGGCGAACCACAACCCCAGCCAGACCGCCGCCAGCATCAGCATGACGGCAAAGCCCAGGTACAGCAGCGAGAATTCGAACAGCATCCGGCCGCGATCGCGCTCAAGCTGCTGGTACAATTGCGCGGTCTGCTGGGTGTCATCCAACAGGTTCAGCAAATCGCCATCGACCTGCCGCGCCACCAGCAGGTAGCGGTCCACGAAAGCGTCCAGATGCACCAGCGCGCGAAACTCGTTGGCGTCCCAATCCTCGATCACCTGCACGCCATCGGCACGCGACGCGACCAGCTGCTCCAGCCCCGGCGCTTCGTAGTCGAACAGGTAGGAGCGTTCGCCGCGGGCCCGGATCTCGGCC